>NZ_JBGFFG010000052.1:0-12144 GCF_056175765.1 Pseudoxanthomonas sp. LjRoot204_2
GCGGCATAGGCGGCATGGATCTTCACGAGGTCGTGGCCGCCGCGCTTCAGGCGGTCGATCTGCTCGTCGGTCATGCCTTCGGCCAGGCGCGCGAGCTCGGGGTTCTGGCCGAAGAAGTTGTCGCGGTTGAAGCGGCCGTCCTTGGCCGCGAAGGTCTGCATCTGGCCGTCGACGGTTTCGGCGAACACGCGCGCCAGCGCACCGCTCACGTCCTGCGCGAAGAGCCCGTCCCAGTCGCTGCCCCAGACCAGCTTGATGACGTTCCATCCTGCCCCGGCAAAGAGCTTCTCGAGCTCGTCGATGATGCGGCCGTTGCCGCGCACCGGGCCATCGAGGCGCTGCAGGTTGCAGTTGACGACGAAGATCAGGTTGTCGAGGCCTTCGCGGCCGGCCAGCGCGATCGCGCCGAGGGTTTCCGGCTCGTCGCTCTCGCCGTCGCCGATGAAGCACCACACCTTGCGGTCAGACTTCTCGATCAGGCCGCGGTGCTCCAGGTACTTCATGAACTGCGCCTGGTAGATCGCCGCCAGCGGGCCCAGGCCCATCGAGACGGTCGGGGTCTGCCAGTAGTCCGGCATCAGCCAGGGATGCGGATAGGACGAGATGCCCTGGCCGTCGACTTCCATGCGGAAGTTGTCGAGCTGCTGCTCGCTGATGCGGCCTTCCAGGAACGAACGCGCGTAGATGCCCGGCGCGCTGTGGCCCTGGATGAACAGCAGGTCGCCCGGATGGCTGTCGCTGGGCGCGCGCCAGAAGTGGTTGAAGCCGACGTCGTACAGCGTGGCGCCGGAGGCGAAACTGGCGATGTGGCCGCCGAGGTCGCCGGGCTTGCGGTTGGCGCGCACGACGGTGGCCATCGCGTTCCAGCGGATGATCGAACGGATGCGCCATTCCAGCGCGGCGTCACCGGGGCTCTTGGCCTCGTTCTGCGGCGCGATGGTGTTGACGTATTCGGTGGTCGGCGAGAACGGCAGGTAGGCACCGGCGCGGCGGGTGACTTCGACCATGCCTTCGAGCAACTGGTGAGCACGCAGGGCRCCGTTCTTCTCGATCACCGCCTGCATGGAATCGRTCCATTCGCGGGATTCCTGCGGGTCCGGATCGCTCTGCAACATCTCGTTCAACCAGTTCATTCCCACTCCTGTTGCGCCGCGCGTGGGGCGTGGCGTCGCCGTTACTTGTAGAGCCTTGAAGTGTAACGCACGCACCCCGCGCCAAGCCTGGCTACGCAGGCGTATGGAGAGGACATTGCGTGCCTGTCCCGGGACAACCACCACACCAAAATCAGACCTTTGGGTTATTGCGATGCAGCACGCGGTGCGGGCGTATGATCGGCGTCCGGGGGGAACGCGACGAACAGGGTCGGCATGCGCAACGCAGTGCCCAGCAGTGTCGTGCCAGAACGCGATGTCGCCGGTGCCGCGCACTGGCGCAGCAGCCTGCGCACGCGCATCGCCCTGTGGGCCGGCTTGGTCAACGTGGTGCTGCTGGTGCTGCTGGTGGTGGCGACCGCGTGGTACGCGCGCCGCATGATCCTGGACGACGCGCGCCGTGACACGCAGGCGACGGCGCAGGAAGCCGCGCAGCGGATCGACGGCGCATTGCACGTGGTGACCATCACCACGCAGGGCATGTCGGAGCTGGTGGGCAACGCGCAGCTTTCGCCCGACGAATTGACCACCACCCTGCGCGCGATGGTGAAGGCCACGCCCGGTTGCGTGGGCGGCCTGCTGATCCTGGAGGCGCGCGCGAAGGAGGACGCACCGTTCGCGCGTTACGTGGCCGCGAACGGCAGCGACCGCGATTTCATCGCCGACGGATATGCCTTCCGCGAACAGGGCTGGTACCAGCGCACCGTGGCCGCACCCGCGGGCTGGTGGTCGGAGCCGTACCTCAACCAGACCGCCGGCGACGTGTGGATGGTCACCTACAACATGCCACTGCGCGAACCCGGGCGCGGCGCCCGCACACGCGGCATGGTCAGCCTGGACCTGCCGCTGACCAGCCTGACCGACATGGTCGATGCCCTGGCCCACCTGCCGGGCTGGCGCGTCTCGCTGGTGGCACCGGCCGGCACGCTGGCGCTGAATCCCGAGGTCGGCGTCGAACGCGAGGAAACACTGGAGGACTACATCGCGCGCAGCGGGCGCGTGGATCTCGGCGAGATCGCCCAGGCCGTCCGCGTACGGCGCCCGCTGCAGCATCTCCACGTGGATGCGGTCAGCGGCGAGCGGCGCTACACCGTGGTGGAGCCGGTGGGCGACAGCGGCTGGACCCTGCTGGTGGCGCAGTCCTACGACCTGGTCACTGCCCGCCTGACGCAGGCGCTGTGGTTGCTGGTTGCCATCGGCACCCTGCTGGCGCTGGTGTGCATGCTGGTGGTGAGCAAGCTGGCGCGCCACGTCAGCCAGCCCGTCGAAGACCTCTCCTCCTCCGCGGCACGCCTGGCCCAGGGCGACTACGACATGCCGGTGCCGTTCGTGCAGCGTCGCGACGAAGTCGGCCAGATGGCGCGCACGCTGGAACACGCGCGCGTTTCCATCCGCCAGCAGCTGCACGAGATCGAGGACATGACCGCCGCGCGGCAGAAGCTGGAGAGCGAGCTGTCGATCGCACGCGAGATCCAGCAGGCGATGCTGCCGCCAGGGCGCGTCATCGATCGCGAGGACGCGCATCTGGAAGCGTATGCACGGCTGGAACCGGCCAAGGCCGTGGGCGGCGACTTCTACTGCTTCATCCAGACCGATCCCGACGGCCTGTGGTTCGCCATCGGCGACGTGTCGGACAAGGGCGTGCCCGCCGCGCTCTTCATGGCGCGCACCGTCACCGTGCTGGAGGTGGCCGCCAGTACCCATCCGTCGCCGGAGCGCGTGCTGGCGGAAGCGTCGCGGCGACTGGTGCAGGGCAACGATGCGTGCATGTTCGCCACGGTGCTGTGCGGGCGCGTGGACGTGCGCAGCGGCGCCTGCGTGCTGGCCAGTGCCGGCCACGATGCGCCGTTGCTGCTGCATGCCGATGGCCGCCACGAGGCCTTGCCGGTGCAGCCGGGGCCGCCACTGGGTTTCGAGGTGGGCGATGCGTTCCCGCTGTGGTCCGGGCAATTGCCGGCCGGGGCCACGCTGCTGGCCTGGACCGACGGCATCACCGAAGCGTTTGACAGCCGCGACGTCGCCTTCGGCCCCGAACGCATCCCGGGTGCGCTGCGGTCCGGCGCGACCGCGCGCGAGCAGTGCGAGGCGCTGATCGCGCGGGTTCACGCATTTACCGATCCCGCACCGCAATCCGACGACATCACCGTGCTCGCGATCCGGCGTCGGCTGGACAGGGCCGCCGCTTCCTCCGAAGCTCCGCCAACCCAGGAGAACGCACATGCAGATGCGACTGTTCATCCCGCGTGAGCACGCCCGCGTGGACGACCTCAACGCCTCGCTGGAAGCCGTATTGGCCAACAATGGCGTCAGCCGTGCCATCCAGGGCGACGTCAGGCTGATCGTCGAGGAACTGGCCAGCAACGCCATCGAGCACGGCGACCTGGCGCGGGTGGACGCCGAAGAACACGAACTGTGCGTGGACATCGCGATCCGCGACCATGTGCTGACCCTGGAATTCCGCGAGAGCGGCGCGCCGTTCAATCCGCTGGAGCAACCTGCCCCCGACCTGGATGCGGACATCCTCGACCGGCCCACCGGCGGGCTGGGCCTGCACCTGGTCCGGCAGGTGGCCGAAATGGCCACCTATCAGCGAATGGGTAACTACAACGTGCTGCGCCTGGCGCTGCGCATTCCCACCGAGGAGACGTCCGCATGAGCCTGGAAATCGAGTTCCATCCCCCGGGCAAGGGCAGCCAGCGCGCGCTGCTGCGTGGCCGGCTGGACAYCCACACGTACGAAGACCTCGACGAAGCGCTGGCGCCGTTGCTGACCCGCCAGCTGCACTCGCTGGTGCTGGACCTGTCCGGGCTGGAGTACATCAGCAGCGCCGGCATCCGTTCCATCTTCAAGGCGCGCAAGACGCTGGCCCCGCACGGCGGCAAGGTGTTGCTGGTCAATCCGCAGCCGCAGATCCAGAAGGTGCTGGACATGGTGAAGGCCGTGCCGTTGAACGAGATCTTCTCGTCCACGGCGGAGGCCGATGCCTATCTCGACGTGATGCAGCGCAAGGTGCTGGATGCCGCCGAGGACGACGACTGAGCCGCCGCACCCTCGGCCCGCATTTGTTTTACGATCCAGCGCTGCCTCCCTGCCTCCCCGGGCTTCCCCCACCCGGCAGATCCGCTTCACCGAGATGCCCGATGACTTTGGAGATTGAGGTCTACCCGCCCGTCAACGGCAACCAGTACGTGGTGCTGGGCGGCCGGCTGGACACCGCCAGCCACGGCCAGCTCGACGACGCACTGGCGCCGATGCTGGCGGCGCGCCCGCAGGCACTGGTGCTGGACCTGGCGCACCTGGACTACATCAGCAGCGCCGGCGTGCGCAGCATCCTGAAGGCGCGCAAGGCGCTCGCGCCGCACGAAGGCCGCCTGCTGGTGGTGCATCCGCAGGAACAGATCCGTAAGGTCATCGAGATCGTGCAGGCGGTGCCGATGGACGAGATCTTCGAATCCAGCGCCGATGCCGATGCCTACCTGGATGCGTTGCAGCGGCGGATCCTGGATGGGGAGGAAGAGGACTAGCCGCAAAGCAAGGTTGTGGGAGCGACGTAAGTCGCGATGAGGCTTTACCGGTAGCCCATCGCGACTCACGTCGCTCCCACACCTGAAGTCCTGGACACCGACCAAGAAAAAGCCCCGCATGCGGGGCTTTTTCTCTCCAGGGCTCGGACCCATCAACCCGGTCCGTTGCGCTCGGCCTCACGTTGCAGGCGGATCTGCGCATCGACCGCGGCGATGGCGGTCATGTTGATGACGCGGCGTGGGGTGGCGCTGGTGGTCAGGATGTGGACCGGCCTGGAGATGCCCATCAGGATCGGGCCGATCGCCACGCCGTCGGTGACCACGCGCACCATGTTGTAGGCGATGTTCGCCGCGTCCAGGTTGGGCATGACGAACAGGTTCGCGCGGCCCGAGAGCGTGCTGCCTGGCATCATGCGGCTGCGCAGCACCTCGTCCCATGCGGTGTCGCCCTGCATCTCGCCATCGACGTTGAGGTCGGGCTTGYGCTTCAACAACAGCTCGCGCACGCGGCGCATCTTGATCGAACCCGGCGTCTCGTGGCTGCCGAAGTTGGAGTGCGACAGCAGCGCGATGCGCGGCTCGATGCCGAACAGCTTCAGGCGGTACGCCGCCTGCAGCGTGGCCTCGGCGATCTGCTCGGCGGTCGGGTCGTCCTGCACGTGCGTGTCCAGGAAGAAGTACGCGCCCTGGTTGTTGATCACGCCGGTCATCGCCGAGGTCGACTGCACGCCCGGGTCCAGCGGGATCACGCTGCGTACGTAGCCCAGCTTCTTGTGGAAGCGGCCGACCAGGCCGGTGATCATCGCGTCGGCTTCGCCGCGCGCCACCATCACCGCGGCGATCAGCGTGGGCCGCGAACGCATCAGGTTCTTCGCCGCCGCCGGCGTCACGCCGCGGCGCGAGGTCAGCGCGTGGTAGTGCTGCCAGTAGTCGTTGAAGCGCGGATCGTCATCCTGGTTGGTGATCTCGAAGTCGACGCCGGCGCGCATGCGCAGGCTGAGGCGCTGGATGCGCGCATCAATCACGTCCGGGCGGCCGATCAGGATCGGGAACGCCAGGCCTTCGTCGATCACCGTCTGCACGGCGCGCAGCACGGTCTCTTCCTCGCCTTCGGCATAGACCACGCGCTTCATATCGGCGCGCGCGCGGTCGTATACCGGCTTCATCATCAGGCTGGTGCGGTAGACGAACTGGCCCAGCTTCTCGCGGTAGGCCCACATGTCGGTGATCGGACGCAGCGCGACACCGCTGTCCATGGCCGCCTGCGCGACCGCCGCGGCCACTTCCACCAGCAGGCGCGGATCGAACGGGCGCGGGATCAGGTATTCGGGGCCGAAGCACGGCACGTCGTCGCCGTAGGCCGAACCCAGGTCGGATGCCTCGCGCCGCGCCAGCTTGGCGATGGCGTGCACGCAGGCGACCTTCATGTCCTCGTTGATGACGGTGGCGCCGACATCGAGCGCGCCGCGGAAGATGTACGGGAAGCAGAGCGCGTTGTTGACCTGGTTCGGATAGTCGCTGCGGCCGGTGCCGATGATGACGTCCGGGCGCACGGCCTTGGCGTCGGCCGGCGAGATTTCCGGGTTCGGGTTGGCCAGCGCCAGGATGACGGGCCTGTCCGCCATCGTTGCGACCATCTCCGGCTTCAGGATGCCGCCGGCCGACAGGCCCAGGAAGATGTCCGCGCCGTCGACGATCTCCGCCAGCGAACGCTTGTCGGTATCGCGGGCATACCGCGCCTTGTCCGGGTCCAGGTGCGGGCGACCGGTGTAGATGACGCCGTCACGGTCGAAGGCCAGGATGTTCTCCGGCTTCAGGCCCAGCGCCACCAGCATGTCCAGGCAGGCGATGCCGGCCGCGCCGGCGCCGCTGGTGGCCAGCTTCACGTCCTCGATCTTCTTGCCGATCACTTCCAGCGCATTGACCACCGCGGCGCCCACGATGATCGCGGTGCCATGCTGGTCGTCGTGGAATACCGGGATCTTCATGCGTTCGCGCAGCTTGCGCTCGACGATGAAGCACTCCGGCGCCTTGATGTCTTCCAGGTTGATGCCGCCGAAGGTCGGCTCCAGCGAAGCGATGATGTCGACCAGCTTGTCGGGGTCGTGCTCGTTGATCTCGATGTCGAACACGTCGATGCCGGCGAATTTCTGGAACAGCACGCCCTTGCCYTCCAYCACCGGCTTGCCGGCCAGCGCGCCGATGTTGCCCAGGCCGAGCACCGCGGTGCCGTTGGTGACCACCGCCACCAGGTTGCCGCGCGCCGTGAGCTCGCTGGCCGCGTTCGGGTCTTCGACGATCGCCTCGCAGGCAAACGCGACGCCCGGCGAGTAGGCCAGCGCCAGGTCGCGCTGGGTGAGCATCGGCTTGGTCGGTGCCACCTTGATCTTGCCGGGCGGGGACAGGCGGTGGTATTCCAGCGCGGCCTGCTTGAAATCGTCGTTCGTCATTGCGGAAACGGTGCCTGTGGTGAAGGCGGGGGAGCGGCAATTCTACCCCTTCCCCGCCGGGCCCGGACTTGGGCCGTTGCGGCGCTGCGTCACGCCGTGGTCATGCAGGACGCACTCAGGGCGCGATGAAACGGCATGCTGCGCGTGTCCGCGACGTGCGCGCGCAGGTCTCGGCGAAGGTCGTGGCCGGCGGTCGCGTGCCGGTGTCGAGCCAGCGCTCGAGCACCCGCAGTGCGGTCGCGTACGTCGCGTCCTGCAGGCGGCTGTGGTCGCGCTCATCGGTCAGCGCCTGCAACAGCAGGTGGCCACGGCCGGCCGCGGCGACGGTCGCCCTGTAGGCCGCGTCCGCGTCGTACGACACGGTCGGATCGTGGCGCGCATGCACGGTGACGGTGGGCAGCACGATCAGGCCGGACAGGTCGGCGTCGTAGGCCAACCGGGCGACGGCGGCGGGATCGGCGGCGAAGCGCTCGACGCCGGCGTTGAGTGCGGTGTCATCGCGCGAACCACGATAGACGGTGGTGCGATTGTCGAAGGGGTTCCGGCCACCCAGCCGCTTCTGCACCACGTCCTGGAAGTGGAACGTGCCCCACGCCAAGTGCGCGACCAGCTGCTGCTCGGCCACGCCGGTGACGGCGAGGATGTCGCGCAGGTTCGCCGCCTGCGCGGGCGTGCGCTTCGACGCCGGCTGGTCGACACCGGTGCAGGCGTCCACGCGCTTGCGCAGGTCGTCGCGGGTCATCTTCGCGCCGGCAGGTAGCCCTTGCCACACCGGATACTGCGCTTCCCCGACGGCCGGATGGTTGCGGCAGTAATACTGGTAGACCGCACGCAGGTCGGCGCGGAAGCCGTATGCCCGCGTGCCCCCGAACAACAGGCCGTTGGTGGTCAGTACCCCATCGAAGTTCGGCCCGCCATCGATGTCGAGCGCATACAGTTCCGCCGCCTTCGCCGCGACGTTGCCGCCCCACGACTGACCGTGCAACAGCGTGCGTTCCGGACGGCCCCAGCGCGACCAGAACACGCGCCGGCTGTGCTCCACGTCGGCCGCCGCCATCCGCACGCCGTAACCGCCGCGGCGATACGTGGTGCCGATCCAGGCATGGCCTTCCCGCACCATGACCGCGAAACGGTCGAGGTCCTCCGCCGAATCCCCGGCCTTGGGCTCGCCGAGCCGCGGCCCGCCGTGCGCATGCACGATGAGCGTGCGGTTCCAGCGGCGCGGCATGGCGACCAGCAGCCAGGCCCCATTCACGTCCTGCCCTTCGAGACAGTCGACCTGCGCGCCGACCGACGCCGGACACGCCACGGGGGCGAATGCGACGTCGGTGTCGGTGTCGGTGTCGGCGGCCGCCGCGCCGAGAGGCGGCACGAAGGCGGCCAACGCGGCGAGCGTGGCGGCGATCCAGCGGCGGCTCGTGCTTCGCATCGCGGCTGCAGGCTCCTCAGAACGAACGGCTGATGTTGACGTACCAGTAGCGACCCCACGGATTGTGCAGCGACCCGCGATAACCGCCATCGGCCAGCGACGGGCCCTCGTCGGTCAGGTCGCGCACGCCCAGGCGCACGGCGGTGCCATCGGCGAAGCGGTACTGACCATACAGGTTGTGCGTCAGGCGCTGGTCGACCACCCACGGATCGCCCGAGAGGCCCAGCAGCTGCGGCTGCTCGAACGAGCTCATGTACTGCGCCGAATAGCCCACACGCCACGCCGCCTTGTTCCATGTCAGCGAACCGCTGGCGCGCCATTCCGGCCGGCCGTTCTGGCCGATCAGCTGCGATGGGTCCGGCAGCGGCGTCAGCGGATCGATGGTGCCGGCCGCACGCGCGGCGTACAGTGCATTGACGATGTCGCCCGGATCACGCGTGAATTCCAGCAGGCGGGTGGCGTTGAGGTTGACCGAGAACGAACCGAAGCGGGTGCGCCGCAGCGACCAGTCCACGCCGAAGTCCAGGCCGCCCGCCGTCTGCGGCTGCAGGTTGATGAAGCGGTCGTTGATGGCGATGACGCGGCCCACGGGATCGATCCCGGTGCCGGCGAACGCGTCGATGTCCTCCTGCGTCGGGGCTTCGCGCACGACGAGCGGGTTGCTGCCGCCGCCGACGCGTGCCAGGTAGTCCACCGTCAGCGCGGTCTGCGCGCCGAGCAGGCCGACGATCTRCTCCTGCTTGATCTTCCAGCGGTCGACGGTGAAGGTGAAGTTGCCGAAACGGTCGGGGATGAAGGTCGGCTGGAACACCACACCGAAGGAGGTGTTGGTGCTCTCTTCCGGCTCCAGGTCCGGATTGCCGGCGACCAGCAGCGACGCACCGGCGGTGTTCTGACCACAGGCACTGAAGGAGGCGATGCGGCCGGCGCGCAGGTCGGCTTCGCAGCGGATGTGGTCCACGCCGCTGGCCAGGCGCGCGTACTGGGTGGCGTTGGTCTGCTCCAGGTTCGGCGCGCGGAAGCCTTCCGAGTACGAACCGCGCAGGCGCACGCCCTCCACCAGGTCCCAAGCCAGCGCCACCTTGGGCTTGGCGACGGAGCCGAAGTCGGAGTAGTGCTCGTAACGGCCGGCCAGCTGCATGTCCAGGCGATGCACCAGCGGGATGTCCATGTCCTCGGACACCAGCGGGACCGCGAACTCGACGTAGGCCGAGCCGACATTGCGCGAGCCGCGCGTGTCCGGATTAGGACTGACCGCCGCCACGTTGCTCAGGTTGGTCTCGCCGGTGACCATGTCGGTGAACGTGTAGGTGCCATCGAGATTCGCATCGCGATCGTCGCGCTGCGTCTCGCGGCGTGCTTCCGCACCGAAGGCGATGCCGACATCGCCGGCCGGCAGCGAGAACAGGTCGCCACGGCTCATCTTGAAGTCGGCCATCGTCAGCGTGGTGCGCGACTCGCGCACCAGGTCGAACACGATGCCGTCGATCGCCGCCTGCGAACTCGGCGAACAGTCGCCGTAGGTCGGCGTGGACACGCAGCCGCCACTGAACGGGTTGTAGGCATCCGGCGTGGCCAGTGCCAGCTGCTGCTGCAACAGGGTCATGTTGATGTTGGGCGAACGGTCCTCGGCCTCGGCTTCGGAGTACAGCAGCGCCGTCTCCCAGTTCCAGCCGTTCCACTCGCCACGCAGGCCGGCGAGGAAACGCGCCTGGTAGTTCTCCACGCGCACGCGCTGGAAGCCGGTGTCGACGTAGCGGTAGTTGCTCATCTGCACGGGCAGGCCGGCGGCGGGCACGTTGGTCAGGCCCGGCAGGCGGTTCGGATTCGGCGAGCCATCGGGCAGCGTGGCCGCGCCGAACGGATTCCAGTAGTTGGTCGCCGGGATCCACAGGCTGTTGAGGTTCACCACCGGTGGCTGCGTGGCTTCGCTGACGGCATGGTAGAAGCCGACCTCGCCGAACGCCTCGACGGTGTCGGTGACGTCGTAATGGCCGGTCAGGAACACGTTGATGCGCTCCACCGACGGCCGCACGCTGGTGCCGTAACGCGTGTCGTAGCGCATCTCGCGGTTGGTGGTGTTGAAATTGTGGTTGCCGCTGGCCAGGCAGAGATCATTGCCGAGGCTGACGCCGCAGCCGAAGCTGGAGGGCTGGATGCGGAACGCGCCCGCGGTGTTCGTCACCGCCGTGCCGTTGGACCGGATCACCGCGCGCGGGCCCACCGTGAGGCGCGCCCACGGCGTGTGCGACGACCGGCCATCGAGCGCGGACAGGCCGGCGAAATCCGGATAGTCCGCAAACAGCGCACGCAGGTCGTCGGTCGCGGTGAAGTCCTGGTCGTCCGCCATCAGTTCGGAGCGGTCGACGTAGTTGAGGAACAGCGAGACATTGCCGCGATCGTAATTGCGGCCAGCGAACAGGTTCACTTCGAACTCGTTCATGCCGGTGCCCTCGGCGCCGCCATAGCGCGTGCTCGCGCTGACGCCATCGAAGTCGGCCTGCAGCACGGTGTTGACCACGCCTGCTACCGCGTCGGCGCCGTAGATGGCCGCCGCACCATCCAGCAGGATCTCCATGCGGTCCAGGCCGGAGACGGGGATCGCGTTCGAATTGAAGCTCTGCACCGGCACCGTACCGGTATCGGACGTGCCCTGGCTGGTAGGGTGCTGCACCAGGCGGCGCCCGTTGAGCAGCACCAGCGTGTTGCCGACGCCGAGCGAACGCAGGTTCACCGAATTGACGTCACCGCGCGCCGCGTTGCTGGTCTGCGGGTTGTTCGAGGCGTCGAACAGCACGTCGCCCATCTGCGGGATGGTGCGCATCAGCTCGTCGCCGGAGATCGCACCGGCAGCATCGATCTGCTCCGCGCCGACCACCAGCACCGGCAGCGCATCGGTGGTGGCCGCGCCCTGGATGTGCGAACCGACCACCACGACCTTGTCGAGCGTGGTCGCGTCGTCGGCGGGCGCGGACTGCGCCGCCGGTTCGGCGGGCGGGGTGGCGTCCTGCGCGGCCGCGGCATGGATCACCGCCAGCAAGGCCAGCGTCAGGCTGCTGCGCAGCGGAGCACGGCGTGGGTTCAAGGCATGCATCGTTCAGTCCCTCCTCTGAAGACGTGGTGTGGCCGGCGTCAGTCGGCCGTGAGTCGTGTCGGATCGCCCGGGCCTGCGGCCGGATCGGGCGCGGCGGCGATCGGTGCAGATGGCCCGCCCAGCGCGCGCGCCAGCGCGTCGCGGTCGAGCGCGTTCTCCCAGCGCGCGACCACCAGCGTGGCCACGGCGTTGCCGGTGAAATTCGTCAGCGAGCGGCACTCGCTCATGAAACGGTCGATGCCCAGGATCAGCGCCATGCCGGCGACGGGCACTTCCGGCACCACCGCCAGCGTCGCGGCCAGCGTGATGAAGCCGGCGCCGGTGACGCCCGCGGCGCCCTTCGAACTCAGCATCGCCACCAGCAGCAGCATGATCTGGTGGCCGAGGCTCAGCTCGGTGTTGGTGGCCTGCGCGATGAACAACGCGGCCAGCGTCATGTAGATATTGGTGCCGTCSAGGTTGAACGAGTATCCGGTGGGCACGACCAGGCCGACGA
>NZ_JBGFFG010000053.1:0-12054 GCF_056175765.1 Pseudoxanthomonas sp. LjRoot204_2
CGTCCGGTGCCCACCAGTAGCCGGTGTGGCGGTCCATTTCCTCGTCGGCGACGAACTCGGCCACGCCGTTGCCGATGGTGTCATTGCCGTCGCGGGTCAGCTGCACTTCCCTGCCGTCGGCCAACGCGATGACCCACAGGTTGCGTTCGCGGATGAAGCTGACGAAGCCGCCTTTCGGCGAGATCTTCGGATCGGTGGCGAAGCCGCCGCCGTTCGTGAGCTTGCGCACCGCGTCCTTGCCAGTCTTGGCCAGGTCGTAGAAGTACAGCTCGCCGCCCAGCGGAAACAGCAGTGCCTTGCCGTCGGGCGACCATTGGTAATCGACGATGCCGGACAGCGCGGCGATGCGCTGGCGCTCGCGGCGCGCCTTTTCCTCGTCGCTCAGCACTTCCTCGCCCGGCAGCACCACCGACGAATCCACCAGCAAGCGCGTCTGCCCGCTGGCGATGTCGTACTCCCACAGGTCCAGCCGGTTGCGGTCGCTGTCCTTGCCGCGCAGGAAGGTCACCCGTGATCCGTCCGGCGCCACCTGCGGTTTGGTCAGCGTCGGTCCGGACAGCGGCGCGCTGCCGGTGATGGCTTCCAGCGTGAGTTTCTCGGCGTGGGCGGGCAGGGCGGTGGCGAGGGTCATCAGGGCGAACAGGGCGAGGCGCATCGGATTTCTCGGGCGGCGGGGCCGGTCAGGCCCGGATTATTGCACCCGCGAACCGTAGCGTGCGCCATGYGCACGACCTCTGGATCCGGCACCGCGCATCGTGCGCACGGCGCACGCTACCTTCCGAACAGGTGCTTGCGCTCCTCGTCGGTCAGCGGCTTGCCCGCATCGGGATTCACCTGCGTCTTCAGCGCGTACGCGCGCTGCACGGCAGGGCGCGCGGCGATCTCCGCATGCCAGCGCTGCAGGGTGGGATAGGGCGACATATCCAACGGCGCCTTGTCGTAAGCGTTGATCCACGGATGGATCGCCATGTCGGCGATGCTGTAATCCTCGCCGGCCACGTACGCATGCTTCGCCAACTGCGTGTCCAGCACGCCGAGCAAACGCTGCACTTCGCGGGTGTAGCGGTCGATGGCGTAGGGAATCTTTTCGGGCGCATACACCGTGAAGTGGCCGTACTGCCCGCTCATCGGCCCCAGGCCGCCCATCTGCCACATGAGCCACTGGTTCACTGCCACCTTGTGCCGCGTGTCGTTGCCGAAGAAGCGGTTGGTCTTGTTGGCCAGGTACACCAGGATGGCACCGGACTCGAACACGCTGATCGGCTCGCCACCGTCGGCCGGCGCATGGTCGATGATGGCCGGCATCTTGTTGTTGGGCGAGAACGCAAGGTAGTCCGGCTTGAACTGGTCGCCCTTGCCGATGTTCACCGGCACGATGCGATAGTCCAGCTTCGCGCCGGCCTCGGCCAGCTCTTCCAGCAGCAGCGTGATCTTGTGGCCGTTCGGGGTAGGCCAGTAGTACAGGTCGATCATGGCGGGGTCCGCAGGGTGGGGAGGCCTCCGAGTCTAGACCGGCCTGCAGACTTGGCAGCGTCAAATCCGGCCGCTACCCTGCCGCATCCTTGGAAAGCACTGTTCCCGACATGACCGAACCAAAATCCGCGCGCCTGGGACCCCTGCCGGCCCTGATCTTCAGTTCGCGCTGGCTGCAGCTGCCGCTYTACCTGGGSYTGATCGTGGCGCAAGGCGTGTACGTGGTCCTGTTCCTGAAGGAACTGTGGCATCTGGTCCACGGCGCGACCAGCCTGAGTGAGCAGGACATCATGCTGCTGGTTCTGGGGCTGATCGACGTAGTGATGATCTCCAACCTGTTGATGATGGTGATCGTCGGCGGCTACGAGACCTTCGTGTCGCGCATGGGGCTGGAAAAGCACCCCGACCAGCCRGAATGGCTCAGCCACGTCAACGCATCGGTGCTGAAGGTCAAGCTGGCGATGGCGATCATCGGCATCTCGTCCATCCATCTGCTGAAGACCTTCATCGGCGCCAGCGCCCTCGGTGGCCTGCCGCTATGTGGTACGCCGGCTGCGTTCGCTGCGGCGGAGGCGGCCAAGGTGGCCGGGTGGGCGGCGAAGACCTGCAGCGACTTCACGCCGACCGGCGTGATGTGGCAGACGATCATCCATGCCATCTTCATTCTGTCGGCAATCGGTATCGCCTACACCGACAGATTGATGAGCAACAGCGCGACGCCCAAGCACGCCGCGCACTGACCCCGTGGCGGAACCCGTGATCCGTGACGCGAACGATGGCGACCACGCCGCCATCATCGCGCTGAACGAAGCTGAGGTCCGCCACACCAGCCCTATGGATGTGGACAGGTTGCGCCACCTGGCGTCCCTGTCCGACTGTCTCCGCGTGGCGACGCTCGACGGTCGCGTGGTCGCCTTCCTGCTGGCGATGCGTGCCGGTGCGGATTACCGCAACGACAACTTCGGGTGGTTCGCCGGACGCTATCCGGATTTCCTCTACGTCGACCGCATCGTAGTGGATGCAGCCGCGCAGGGGCACGGCCTGGGGTCGCGGCTCTATGCCGACCTGTTCGCCTTCGCCCGTGAACGCGGCATCCCGCGCGTCACCTGCGAGTTCAACGTGGTGCCGCCGAACGAGCCTTCGCGTCTGTTCCATGCGCGCCACGGCTTCGTCGAAGCCGGTCGCCAGTGGCTGGACAACGGTCGCAAGCAGGTCTCCATGCAGGTCGCCGAACTGGCCTGAACGCCTTCGTCTCAGGGTTTGGGCCGCCGCAGGCCGTAAAATGCGCGGATGGATGTTTCCCACCTGCTCGAAGACCTGAATCCCGCCCAGCGCGACGCCGTTTCCGCCGAACCCGGGCATTACCTGGTCCTGGCCGGCGCCGGCTCCGGCAAGACCCGCGTGCTGACCCACCGCATCGCCTGGCTCAATGAAGTCCATGGCGTCCCCACGCACGGGATCCTCGCGGTCACCTTCACCAACAAGGCTGCGGGCGAGATGCGCGCGCGCGCCGACGTGCAGCTGCGCAATGGCAGTCGGGGCATGTGGATCGGCACCTTCCACGGCCTCGCGCACCGCCTGCTGCGCCTGCACTGGCAGGAAGCCAAGCTGCCGGAGACCTTCCAGGTGCTGGACAGCGACGACCAGCAGCGCCTGGTCAAGCGCGTCGTCCAGGCGATGGAGCTGGACGAAGGCAAGTATCCGCCCAAGCAGCTCACCTGGTGGATCAACGAGCAGAAGGACGAAGGCCGCCGACCGGAACACATCCAGCCCGCGCCGAACGACGACTGGCTGGATGTGCGCCGGCAGGTCTATGCCGGTTACCAGGAACGCTGCGACCGCGCCGGCCTGGTCGACTTCGCCGAACTGCTGCTGCGTGCGCACGAGCTGCTGCGCGATACGCCGGCATTGCTGGCGCATTACCGCACGCGCTTCCGACAGATCCTGGTGGACGAATTCCAGGACACCAACGCCATCCAGTATGCGTTCGTCCGCGTGCTCGCCGGCGATACGGGGCACGTGTTCGTGGTCGGCGACGATGACCAGAGCATCTACGGCTGGCGCGGCGCGAAAGTCGAGAACATGCAGCAGTTCCTGCGCGACTATCCCTCTGCCCGGACCATCCGGCTGGAACAGAACTACCGCTCCAGCGCGAACATCCTTGGTGCCGCCAATGCGGTGATCGCGCACAATCCGGGCCGCATCGGCAAGCAGTTGTGGACCGACACCGGCGACGGCGAGCCGATCGACCTGTACGCCGCCTACAACGAGATGGACGAAGCCCGCTTCGTGGTCGAGCGCATCCGCCAATGGGTGCGCGACGGCGGCAGCCTCGGCGATGCCGCCATCCTCTATCGCAGCAATGCGCAATCGCGTGCCTTCGAAGAAGCGCTGCTGTCCGAACAGGTGCCGTATCGCGTATATGGCGGCATGCGCTTCTTCGAGCGCGCCGAAATCAAGGACGCGCTCGCCTACCTGCGCCTGATGGCCAACCGTGCCGACGACGCGGCGTTCGAGCGCGTGGTGAATACGCCGACGCGCGGCATCGGCGAGCGCACGCTGGACGAAGTCCGCCGTCTGGCACGCGGCGCGCGCGTGTCGCTGTGGGGCGCAGCGGTGCTTTCGGCCCAGGGCAGTGACCTCGCCGGCCGCGCACGCAACGCGCTGGCGGCGTTCGCGTCGCTGGTCGACCAGCTGGCCGAGGAAACCGCCGAGATGACGCTGGCCGAGCGCGTCGACCACGTGCTTGCGCGCTCCGGCCTGCGCGAGCACTGGGCACGCGAAAGCCGCGGCGGCCTCGATTCCGAATCGCGTACCGAGAACCTCGACGAACTGGTGTCGGTCGCCTCCCGCTTCGTGCGCCGCGAGGACGTCGCCGTCGAGGAAGACGTGCAGGAGGGCATGAGCGAACTGGTCGCCTTCCTGTCCTATGCCGCGCTGGAGGCCGGCGAGGGCCAGGTGGACGCCGGCGAGGACGGCGTGCAGTTGATGACGCTGCACTCGGCCAAGGGCCTGGAGTTCCCGCTGGTGTTCCTGGCAGGGCTGGAAGAGGGCCTGTTCCCCAGCAACCGTTCGCTGGACGAAAGCGGGCGGCTGGAAGAAGAGCGGCGGCTTGCCTACGTGGGCATCACCCGCGCGCGCCAGAAGCTGGTGCTGAGCTATGCCGAAGCGCGTCGCCTGCACGGGCAGGACATGTACGGCATCCCGTCGCGTTTCCTGCGCGAGATCCCCGCGAACCTGTTGAACGAAGTCCGCCCGCGCGTGCAGGTCAGCCGTGCCGCCCCGGGTTTTGCTTCACGGCCGGTGGCCGGCCACGCGTCCATCGAGTCGCCTTCCATGAAGCTCGGGCAGATGGTGACGCACGCCAAGTTCGGCCAGGGCGTGGTCACCGATTACGAGGGCAGCGGGGCGCATACGCTGGTGCACGTGAACTTCGCCGAGGTCGGTCCCAAGGTGCTGGTGCTCGCCTACGCCAACCTGCAGGCGGTCTAGGCGATTGATCCAGATCACGGCGCGTTGCGCCGGCAGGGCGTCTAATGGCCGCACTCCATCACCTCGAGGTGCGGCCATGTACCGGCATATCCTGATCGCGACCGACGGTTCCGAGCTGGCAGGCAAGGGCGTGCAGCATGGCCTTGCCCTGGCCTTGCAGCTGCAGGCCAGGGCGACGGTCCTCACGGTGAGCGAACCCATCAGCACCGGCTTCGATGATGCGCTGGGCTGGAGCGCGGTGGCGACCTCGCTACCGGACTTCCAGAAAGCGCGCGAGGAGGCCGCCCGCAAGGTCCTCGATGGCGTCACCGCGCAGGCGCAGGCGGCAGGCGTCGACCCGCACCTGCTGCACGTTGCCGACCGCTATGCGGCCGAGGCCATCGTGGACACTGCCGAACGCGAAGGCTGCGACCTGATCGTCATGGCCTCTCATGGGCGCCGCGCGCTGGGCCGCCTGCTGCTGGGCAGCCAGACCAGCGAA
Source organism: Pseudoxanthomonas sp. LjRoot204_2 (assembly GCF_056175765.1). Classification (NCBI taxonomy): domain Bacteria; kingdom Pseudomonadati; phylum Pseudomonadota; class Gammaproteobacteria; order Lysobacterales; family Lysobacteraceae; genus Pseudoxanthomonas; species Pseudoxanthomonas sp. LjRoot204_2. Next base: position 5,447 of record NZ_JBGFFG010000053.1, read on the forward strand.
GTGCTGGCCCGCTGCGGCGTGCCGGTGCTCGTCATCCGCTGAACGCGGCGGCTCACCAGCCGTAGAGCTTCCAGTACACCGGCGAGATGTCGCTGTTGTCCTTGCTCTTGTCCAGGCGGCCGTCGCCGTCGGAGTCGTACAGGTAATAGGGCGCGCCACGCGATGGCGTGACCTTGACCATGCGCAGGTTGCCCGCCACGCGGTATTCCTCGATGGTGTCGCCGTTCTTTTCCGTGCGCACCGCCACCTGCGCGTTGGCCAGGTCGATGTCGGACGGGTTGCCGCCGCCTGTCGAGGCGCAACCGGCCATGGCCAGCAGGCAGGACAACGGCAGGGCGAGGCTCGTCATGCGGTTCATGGTGGCGTCCGGTCGGGGGAATGACGTCCCGATTATGCGCCCAATGCGAGGGTGGGCGCGTGACGCCGCGCGCAAGGGCGGGGCGTAGAATGCCGGCATGACACGACTCGTACTGATCGACGGCTCCAGCTACCTGTTCCGCGCGTTCCATGCGCTGCCTCCGCTGACCAACGCACAGGGTGAGCCTACCGGCGCGCTGTTCGGCGTGGTGAACATGCTGCGCGCCACGCTGAAGGAAAAACCGGACTACGTGGCCTTCGTGCTCGACGCCAGCGGCCCGACGTTCCGCGACGAACTCTATCCCGACTACAAGGCCAATCGCCCGCCCATGCCGGAAGAGTTGCGCGCGCAGGTCGAACCGATGATCCGCATCGTCCAGGCGCTGGGCTTCCCCTTGCTGCGCGTCGACGGCGTGGAGGCGGATGACGTGATCGGCACGCTGGCGCTGCAGGGTGCGGCGCAGGGCATGGAGGTCACCATCTCCACCAGCGACAAGGATTTCGCGCAGCTGGTCCGTCCGGGCGTGGCGCTGGTCAACACGATGAGCGGCAGCCGCCTGGATTCCGTGGATGCCGTGGTGGAGAAGTTCGGCGTGCGGCCGGAGCAGATCGTCGACTTCCTGGCCCTGATGGGCGACGCCATCGACAACGTGCCTGGTGTCGAGAAGTGCGGGCCCAAGACGGCGGCGAAGTGGTTGGGCGAGTACGGCACGCTGGACGCAATCATCGAGCGGTCCGGCGAGATCAAGGGCAAGATCGGCGACAACCTGCGCGCCGCGCTGCCGCGCCTGCCGTTGAACCGCACCCTGGTGACCATCAAGACCGACGTGGCGCTGGAAGGCGGCCCGGACACGCTGCCGCTGCGCGACCGCCACGTCGACGAACTCCGCGAGCTGTACGCACGTTACGGTTTCAACCAGGCCCTCAAGGAGCTGGAAGGCGGCGCCCTTGATGCGGCCYCCGTCGCCGAGAAGGAACCGGGCCGCGCGCGCGGCACCGGTCGCGTGGCGGCTGCCGCCGTCGACGAAACACCCCTCGATCCCGCGCTGGGCATGGCCGGCGACTATGCCGCCGTCACCGAGCCGGCGCAGCTCGATGCGCTGGTGGCCGAGCTGCAGCGGGCCGACGCGTTCGCGTTCGATACCGAGACCGACAGTCTCGACCCGATGCGTGCCGCCCTGGTGGGGCTGAGTTTCGCCACCGAGCCGGGCAAGGCGGTCTACGTGCCCGTCGGCCACGACTATCCCGGTGCTCCGCCGCAGCTCGACCGTGCGGGCGTGCTGGCGGCGCTGCGGCCGGTGTTGGCCGATCCCGGCAAGCGCAAGCTGGGCCAGCACGGGAAATACGACCTGCACGTGCTTCGCCGCCACGGCGTGGAGGTGCAGGGCTACGCCGACGACACGATGCTTGAGAGCTTCGTGCTGAACTCGGGCAGCAACCGCCACGACATGGACAGCCTGGCCAAGCGCTTCCTCGGCTACGACACGATCAAGTACGAAGACGTGGCCGGCAAGGGCGCCAAGCAGATTCCGTTCTCCCAGGTGGCGGTCGATGACGCGACCCGCTATGCCGCCGAGGACGCCGACATCACCCTGCGGCTGCATCACGCGATCGCGCCGAGACTGATGGCCGAGCCCGGGCTGGAACGCGTGTACCGCGACATCGAAATGCCGCTGGTGCCCGTGTTGGCGCGCATCGAGGCGAACGGCGTGATGATCGACGCCGACGAACTGCGCCGGCAGAGCGGCGACCTCTCCAAGCGCATGCTGGCCGCGCAGCAGAAGGCGACCGAGCTGGCCGGGCGCACCTTCAATCTCGATTCGCCGAAGCAGTTGCAGGCGCTGCTGTTCGACGAGCTGAAGCTGCCCGTACTGGTGAAGACGCCGACCGGCCAGCCCAGCACGAATGAAGAAGCGCTCGAAGCCATCGCCGACCAGCACGAATTGCCGCGCGTGATCCTGGAGTACCGCGGCCTGGCGAAGCTGCGCAGCACCTATACCGACAAACTGCCGGAGATGGTGAATCCCGACACCGGTCGCGTGCACACCAGCTACCACCAGGCCGGTGCCGCGACGGGGCGGCTGTCGTCCACCGATCCGAACCTGCAGAACATCCCGATCCGCACCGAGGATGGCCGGCGCATCCGCAAGGCCTTCGTGGCGCCGCCGGGGCGCAAGCTGGTCGCCTGCGACTACTCGCAGATCGAGTTGCGCATCATGGCCCACCTGTCGCAGGACCCGGGACTCGTGCGCGCCTTCGAGTCCGGCGCCGACATCCACAAGGCGACGGCGGCGGAAGTGTTCGGCCGCAAGCTCGAGGACGTGACCGGCAACGAGCGCCGCGCCGCGAAGGCGATCAACTTCGGCCTGATGTACGGCATGAGCGCGTTCGGCCTGGCGCGGCAGCTGGGCATCGGCCGCGGCGAGGCGCAGGACTACATCGCGCTGTACTTCAGCCGGTATCCGGGCGTACGCGACTACATGGAGCGCACGCGGCAGCAGGCGCGCGAGCTCGGCTACGTCGAGACGGTCTTCGGTCGCCGCCTGTACCTGGAATACATCAACAAGGGAACGCAGGGGCAGCGCGCCGGCGCCGAGCGCGCGGCGATCAACGCGCCGATGCAGGGCACGGCGGCGGACATCATCAAGCGCGCGATGATCGGCGTCGACGCATGGCTGGCGGATCACCGCGGACAGGCGCTCATGATCCTGCAGGTGCACGACGAACTGGTGTTCGAAGCCGATGCCGGTTTTGTCCCCGAGCTGCTGCAGGAAGCGACGGCTCGCATGGCGGCGGCCGCGCAACTGAGCGTTCCGCTGGTCGTCGACAGCGGCGTCGGCGACAACTGGGAAGAGTCGCATTAGCCCGGCCTGGAAACGCTTTCCCTTCCGGAACATGCACTTGCGGAAAGTTCAGGAAAACCCTGTCAGGTATATTTGTATACCGACCAGTTCAATAAAATGAATTACTCCTGAATCTTACGGTTTTTTAACCGGAATCTTCACGAACCATCCATGTCCGGAGTGGTCATATAGCCCCGTGACAGATGCAACGTCTGTCACTGATCTCTCCCTTCCCCTGGAGCGATCYCCCCCGGAGCGACGACCCCTCCCCAGGTCCCGCTCCCCTGGCCCCGCCGACCCCCCCCTGGTCTGCGGGGCTTTTTATTGCCCGTCGTCCGCTGCGCCCGCGTGCGCTACCGTGCGCGCAACCTTCCGCCACCGGGTGATGCATGAGCGCGACGTTCGCCGAGATGTTCCACATGGCCATGCCCTGGTGGGCCTTCGTGCTGCGGGCATGCGTCGTGTACTTCATCCTGCTGTCGATGATCCGCATGACCGGCAAGCGAACGATGGGCCAGTTCACGCCGTTCGACATGCTGCTGGTGGTGCTGCTCGGCAATGCCGTCCAGAACGCGCTGCTTGGCGATGACACCTCGGTGGKCGGCGGCCTGTTGCTGGCCGCCACGTTGATCGCGCTGAACTGGATCGTGGGCCTGGCCTCCGCGCGATCGGCGAAGGTGGAGCGCTGGGTCGAAGGATCGCCCGTGCTGCTCGCACGCGACGGACAGGTCTATCGGAACGTCCTGCGCCGCGAGCTCATAAGCCGGGAGGATTTCGAGAAAGCGATGCGCGAAGCGGGTTGCCTGGACATGGCCGACATCCGCTTGGCGGTGCTGGAGAACAACGGGCATATCACGGTGGTGGGCCGGCAGCCGGAGATCCCCGGTGCGGGAGCGACGTAAGTCGCGATCGCGATCCCGGCAAACCTTCGCGACTTACGTCGCTCCCACAAGAACAAGCTCAGGCGAGTTCGTTCAGCCAGTCGCGCGGGCGCAGGTAGTCGAGCAGCCGCTGCTCATCGCTGCCGTCCTCGGGCGTGTAGCCATACTCCCAACGTACCAGCGGCGGCAGGCTCATGAGGATCGATTCGGCCCGCCCGCCGCTCTGCAGGCCGAACAGCGTGCCTCGGTCGTAGACCAGGTTGAATTCGACGTAGCGGCCGCGCCGGTACAGCTGGAAGGCTCGCTCGCGTTCGCCGTAGGGGACGTCCTTGCGCGATGCGACGATCGGCAGGTAGGCATCGAGGAAACCGTCGCCCACCGCGCGCAGGTAACCGAAGTCGCGCTCCGGATCCTCGCCCAGGTCGTCGAAGAACAACCCGCCCACGCCGCGCGTCTCGTTGCGGTGCTTGAGGAAGAAGTACTCGTCGCACCAGCGCTTGTGCGCGTCGTAGCGGGCCTGTCCGCCGAACGGTTCGCACAGCTCGCGCGCGGTCCGGTGCCAGTGGCGCACGTCTTCGTCGACCGGATAGAAGGGGGTGAGGTCGAAGCCGCCGCCGAACCACCACGCTACCGTTTCGCCATCGCGCTCGGCGCGGAAATGGCGCACGTTGGCGTGCGTGGTCGGCACGTGTGGGTTGCGCGGATGGAAGACCAGCGACACGCCCACTGCGCGCCAGGATGCGCCTGCGAGTTCAGGGCGATGTGCCGACGCCGACGGAGGCAGCCGGTCGCCCGACACATCGGAGAATCCGATGCCGGCCTGCTCGAACACGGCGCCGTCGCGCAGGATCCGCGTGCGGCCACCGCCGCGGATGGGCGATGCGTCGCCGGGTGGCCGCGACCATGCGTCTTCATGGAATCGCGCGTGGCCATCGGCCGCTTCGATGGCGGCGCAGATGCGGTCCTGCAGGTCGGTCAGGTAATCGCGGACAGGCGAAAAATCGTTCATGGCCCGCATTCTACCGGGGTGGTCGCAGCATCCCGAATTCCGCGCGCACATCGGGCCTGCACAGCTGCCAGACGAGCAGGCCATGCAGGGCCGCGAACACGACGGCGCTCACCCACAGCGTGGCCAGCGAGACCACGCGCAGCGCGGCGAGTTCGGCCCGCATCCGTTCCATCTCCGGCTGCGGCGGCAACGCCTGCACCCAGGCGAACACGGCCTCGAGGGCGGCAATGCCGGCGAAATTGAGTGCGGCACCGGCCACCATGAAGGCCACGAAGCCCCACCAGCCCCATGCGCGGCGGCGAAGCAAGCCGAAGGACACGGCCAGGAAAGCCGCTGAGACCGCCAGGAAGCCGGCGGCGATCGCGGTGAGGTGGGTGAGTATCCACACCGCGGCGGCGGGGACCGATCGCGTCGCGAGGAAGCCGCGCACCGCCTCCATATCCACCGGCCCCAGCAGGACCAGCGCCGCGATCAGTTGCGCCACGGCGTACAGGGTGGCGGCGATGCCGATGACGATCGATACCTTCGCCGTGACAGTGACGAAGGGCGAGCCTGTCGCGTGGGCCGGGTCAGGTCGCATCGCTATTTGAGCGTCTGTTCGAACAGCTTGAGTACGCGCTTGTACTCGTCCAGCCACGAATCGGATCGCGTGAATCCGTGGCGTTCCAGCGGATAGGCCGCCAGTTCCCAGTTGTCCTTTCGCAGTTCGATCAGCTTCTGCGTCAGCACCACCGAATCCTTGAAGAACACGTTGTCGTCGATCATGCCGTGAGCGATCAGCAGGTGGTCCTGCAGGCCGCCGGCATACTCGATCGGCGACGAGGTGCGATACGCCTCCGGATCCAGCTCGGGCGTGTTGAGGATGTTGCTGGTGTACTCGTGGTTGTACTGCGTCCAGTCGACCACCGGGCGCAGCGCGGCGCCGGCCTTGAAGGTGCCGGGTTCGCGGAACAGCGCCATGAACGTCATGAAGCCGCCGTAGCTGCCGCCGTAGATGCCGGCGCGATCACGGTCGCCCTGCTTCTGCGCGACCAGCCAGTCGAGGCCGTCGAGGTAATCCTCGAGTTCGGGATGGCCCATGTTGCGGTAGATCGCGGTGCGCCAGTCGCGACCGTAGCCCTCGCTGGCCCGGTAGTCCAGGTCGAGCACGATGTAGCCGCGCTCCACCAGCAGGTGGTGGAACATCTGCTCGCGGAAATAGTTCGGATAGCGGGCGGTGACGTTCTGCAGGTAGCCCGCGCCGTGCACGAACATCACGATGGGATAGCGCTTGCCCGGCTCCATGGTCTTCGGACCGTAGTATTTGCCCCACACCACGCCGGCGCCATGCTTCGACGGGACCTGCACGTATTCCGGCTCGGTCCACGTACGGGCCTTGAAGGCGGCCGTGCGGGTGTCGGTGAGCGGCTTCGCCTGACCGCCTTCGATGCCGACCACGGACAGTTGCGCCGGCGTATAGCTGCGCGAGTGACGGACCAGCAGCTGGCGCCCGTCCGGCGACGCGCTGAAGCTCTCCAC
>NZ_JBGFFG010000054.1:0-11867 GCF_056175765.1 Pseudoxanthomonas sp. LjRoot204_2
GGGTGCGGCGTATCGCGAATGGGGTTTCGCCGGCATCCGCAACCACGGCATCCCGCAGGCGCAGATCGATGCTGCCTACGACGTGTTCAAGCGCTTCTTCGCTTTGCCCGATGACGTGAAGAAGCAGTATCACGTCCCGGGCAGCGGCGGCGCGCGCGGCTACACGCCGTTCGGCGTGGAAACCGCGAAGGACTCCAAGCATTTCGACCTGAAGGAGTTCTGGCACATCGGTCGCGAGATCGCGGACGATTCCAAGTATCGCGACGTCATGCCGCCGAACCTGTGGCCGGACGAGGTGCCAGGCTTCCGCGAACATGGCTATGGCCTGTACCAGGCGCTGGACCAGCTGGGCTCACGCGTGCTGTCGGCGCTGGCGCTGCACATCGGCCTGCCGGAAACCTATTTCGCCGACAAGACCGATTCGGGCAATTCGATCCTGCGTCCCATCCACTATCCCCCGATCACCGCCGACGACATCCCCAACGTGCGCGCCGGTGCGCACGAGGACATCAACCTCATCACGCTGCTGGTCGGTGCGAGCGCGGCCGGCCTGGAAGTGCGGTCGAAGCAGGGCGAGTGGGTACCGTTCACGTCGGACGCCGACACCATCGTCGTCAACATCGGCGACATGCTGCAGCGCCTGACCAACCATGTGTATCCGTCGACCACGCACCGCGTGACCAATCCGCCCGGCGAGCAGGCGCGCCAGCCGCGGTATTCGGTGCCTTTCTTCCTGCACCCCAATCCGGATTTCCTGATCGACGTGCTGCCGTCCACGATCACGCCGGACAATCCAAAGCGTTATGCGGAACCGATCACGGCGCAGGGTTATCTGGAAGAGCGTCTGCGCGAGATCAAGCTGAAGTAGTCGCTGCCTCGCGCGCTGAGAGCAAGCGGCCGCGATGAGATGCGCGGTGGCGCCAGGCAAAAAGCATCGCGGGCATGGCCCGCTCCTACAGAATCCTGGTGTTCTGTAGGAGCGCCCTGGGGCGCGATGCTTTACTTCTTCAATCCAGCGGCCGCACCTTGCGCGAGTTGCGCGCCATCAGGCCCATCGCCACGCGGTGCGGCAGCAGCTTCACGATGGCGTGCATCAACTGGTAGCGCCAGCCCGGAATGACCAGGATGTCGCCGCGCTCGTTACCTTCGATACCGGCGCGCGCCACCTCCGTGGCCTGCAGCCACATCGTCGGCGACACCCGCATGCGCGACCGGGTGCCGGTGACATCGTGGAACTCGGAATAGGTGAAGCCGGGGCATAGCGCAGTGACGTGAACGCCACGGTCGGTGTTCTCCAGCGCCATCGCCTCGCTGAACTTCAGCAGGAAGCTCTTCGCAGGCGCGTACAGCGTCTGCCCCTCGGCCGCCGGCATCAGCGCCGCGAACGAGGCGACGTTGAGGATGCGGCCCTGCCCGGAGGCGCGGATGGAGGGCAGCAGCCGCCATGTCAGGTCGCAGACGGCCGTTACCATCACCTGCAGGAAGGCTGCATGTGCGCTCCAGTCGTTGCTGCGATACCGCCCCGGCATGCCGTAGCCGGCGTTGTTGACCAGGATGCGGACCTGCACGCCCCGCCGTTCGAGTTCGGCGACCAGGGCTGCTGGCGCGTCCGGTTCCGCCAAGTCGGCCGCGACCACTTCCACGGCGACCTGCGCCCGCAGTTCCGCGGCCAACGCCTGCAGCCGTTCCGCGCGGCGCGCAGTCAGCACAAGCGGTACGCCGCGTCGCGCGTACTCGCGCGCGATCTGTTCGCCGATGCCGCTGGAGGCGCCGGTGACCAGGGCGTAACCCGCGGTGCGGGCAGGGGAGACGTCGGGCATGTCGGGTCCTGGCATGAGGGCGCGGAGGCGGCCACGATAGCGCGGCAGGTAGGTGTGCCGGACAACATCGGCTAGACTGCGCGACCCGAACTGGACAGGAATTGGTCTTATGCGTCGCAAGCTCGTGGCCGGCAACTGGAAGCTCCATGGCACCCGTGGTTTCGCGACGGCTCTGATGGACGAACTGGTCGCAGGCCTGCCGCTGGACGGCGTGGACCTGCTGATCCTTCCCCCGCTCCCCTACCTGGGCGAGCTCATCGAGGACTACGGCGACCGCGGCGTGGCATTCGGCGCCCAGGACGTCAGCAGCAACGAAAAAGGCGCCTATACCGGCGAGGTATCGGCCTCCATGCTGGTCGACGTGGGCGCCCGGTATGGACTGGTGGGGCATTCCGAGCGCAGGCAGTACCACGATGAAAGCAGTGAGTTCGTGGCGAAGAAGTTCGTCGCGGCCAAGGGCGCAGGCCTGGTTCCGGTGCTGTGCGTGGGCGAGACCGACCAGCAGCGGAGGGACGGGCAGACCGAGTTCCGGATCCAGAAACAGCTGCAGGCCGTGTTCGACCTGGCCGGTCCGCAGGCGTTCGACGGCGCCGTCATCGCGTACGAGCCGGTCTGGGCCATCGGTACCGGCCTGACGGCCACCCCGGCCCAGGCCCAGGCGGTGCATGCGTTCATCCGTGGCGAAGTCGCCGCGCGCGATGCTAGAATCGCCGGCTCGCTGCTCCTTCTGTATGGCGGCAGCGTGAAGCCCGACAACGCCGCGGAACTGTTCTCGCAGCCCGATGTCGATGGAGGGCTGGTCGGCGGCGCTTCCCTGGTCGCCAAGGATTTCCTGGCCATCGCGCGAGCGGCGGCCGGTCGGGGATGACCCCGGCACGACCGGCCCAACGGGGCCGGACGACTCAACCGGTTGAGACTGATTCCAAATGTGGATGTTGATCCTGAATGTGGTGTACGTGCTGGTGGCCATCGCCATCATCGCGTTGGTGCTGATGCAGCGCGGTTCCGGCGCTCAGGCGGGCTCGGGATTCGGCGGGGGTGCGTCCGGCACCGTGTTCGGTGCGCGCGGTGCATCCAATTTCCTGTCCAAGAGCACCAAGTGGCTGGCCATCACGTTTTTCGGCATCAGCCTGTTCATGGCGTGGTACGCGACCCATAGCGCGCGCCCGACCACGCAGCAGAACCTCGGCGTGATGTCCGACCTGCCGGCCGCGCCCGCCGCGCCGGTGGGCGAACTTCCCAAGCCGTCGACCGTACCGAGCACGCCGATCCAGCCGACGCCCGCCGCGCCGGCCAACAGCGTGCCGGCCGCGCCGCAGGAAACGGCACCGGCGACGGAAGCGCCTCCCGCGACACCGCCGCAGGGCGGCTGAGCGCGGATACAATGGCGGGGCGCCGAGCGCATCGCACGAAGTTCAAAGCCCAGGTGGCGGAATTGGTAGACGCACTACCTTGAGGTGGTAGCGGCGAAAGTCGTAGGGGTTCGAGTCCCCTCTTGGGCACCAACAGGGCGGGTCGGCGGCAACGTCGCTCCCGCCTCGAAAAAACCCGCCTTCCGGCGGGTTTTTTCTTTTGGCGATGGCGGCGATGCGTGTCGGTAATCGTTTACTAGCGAGTTCACGAACCGTTACAATCCCGCCGATTCATCGGGCGCCCGGTACGTGTTGCGGAAGGGCTCCCGCGGAAGGTGGGCCCGATGGTCGCATCGACGGGTCGCTCGCGGCGAAGGCCGCTGGCGGGCGATGCGAGCCCCATTCATGCCGCGCCGCGTCCTGCGCGCCGGCGGATAGGACAAGACGAGACAAGCGAGTGCTGGCCAACTACCTGCCCACCCTGTTGTTCCTGATCGTCGCCACCGGCATCGGCATCGCGCTGATGGTGGCCGGTCGCTTCCTCGGCCCGCGTCGTCCCGACGCCCAGAAGCTCTCCCCGTACGAATGCGGCTTCGAGGCTTTCGAAGACGCGCGCATGAAGTTCGACGTGCGCTACTACCTGATCGCCATCCAGTTCATCGTGTTCGATCTGGAAATCATCTTCATTGTTCCGTGGACGCTGGTGTTCCAGGAGCTGGGTCCGCGTGCGCTGGTCACGATGGGCCTGTTCGTGGGCATGCTGTTCCTCGGCTTCGTTTACGTTTGGAAGAAGGGAGCGCTCGAATGGGAGTGATCCAGACCGTCGACCGTCTGATGAACAACCCGATCCCGGAAGGGCGGGTGGACGACATCCTGCGCCCCGAAGGCGACAATCCGCTGCTGGAAAAGGGCTACGTCACCACCAGCGTGGATGCGCTGATGAACTGGGCGCGTACCGGCTCGATGTGGCCGATGACGTTCGGCCTGGCCTGCTGCGCGGTCGAGATGATGCACGCCGGCACCTCCCGCCTCGACCTGGACCGCTACGGCGTGGTGTTCCGCCCGTCGCCACGCCAGTCCGACGTGATGATCGTCGCCGGCACGCTGGTCAACAAGATGGCCCCGGCGCTGCGCAAGGTCTACGACCAGATGCCCGACCCCAAGTGGGTGATCTCGATGGGCAGCTGCGCCAACGGCGGTGGCTACTACCACTATTCGTACTCGGTGGTGCGCGGCTGCGATCGCGTGGTGCCCGTGGACGTGTACGTGCCGGGTTGCCCGCCGACGGCCGAAGCGCTGGTGTACGGCATCCTGCAACTGCAGAAGAAGATCTGGCGTACGCAGACCATCGCGCGCTGATTCCTGCTTTCCCCTGACATCCTCCTCCAGAGCACGCCACGCCCCATGGCAGAGCAAGCTGCAAACTTCACCGACCAGTTGCGCGCCCGTTTCGCGGACGCCACGGTCAGCGTGGCCGAGCCGCGCGGCGAAATCACCCTGGAAGTGCCGTCGGCATCGTGGCACGCCGTCGCGCTCGCGCTCCGCGACGAATTCGGCTTCGAGCAGGCCGTCGACATCAGCGGCGTGGACTACCTGGGTTACGGCAGCGCCGAGTGGGATACCGCGGACGTGTCGTCCGAGGGCTTCAGCCGCGGCGTCGAAGGCTTCGGCCCGGGTCGCTTCAGCTGGGAACAGCGTCCGCGCGACGCCGCGCGTCCGAACCGTTTCGCCGTCGTGCTGCACCTGCTGTCGTACCAGCACAACCGTCGTGTCCGCGTGCGCTGCTTCGCGCCCGACGATGGCCTGCCGGTGGTGGCATCGGTGTCCGATGTGTGGCCGGGCCTCAACTGGTTCGAGCGCGAGGCGTTCGACCTGTACGGCATCATCTTCGAAGGCCATCCGGACCTGCGCCGCATCCTGACCGACTACGGGTTCGTCGGTCATCCGTTCCGCAAGGACTTCCCGCTGATCGGCAACGTCGAAGTGCGTTACGACGAAGAGAAGAAGCGCGTCGTGTACGAGCCGGTCACTTCGGTCGAGCCGCGCGTCGGCGTGCCGCGCGTGATCCGCGACGACGCGCGCTACCAGACCGCCGCCGGCGAAGCCGCCGCGCGTGAGGGCAAGGCATGAGCAATCCGCAATCCGGCGCCGCGTTCGCCAGCAATCCTGCTGAAGCCAGGCAGGAAATCCGCAACTACACCCTGAACTTCGGGCCGCAGCATCCGGCCGCGCACGGCGTGCTGCGGCTGATCCTGGAAATGGACGGCGAGACCATCGTCCGCGCCGATCCGCACGTGGGCCTGCTGCACCGGGGCACCGAGAAGCTGGCCGAATCCAAGCCGTTCAACCAGTCGATCGGCTACATGGACCGCCTCGACTACGTCTCGATGATGTGCAACGAGCACGCGTACGTGCGCGCCATCGAGACCCTGATGGGCATCGAGGCGCCGGAGCGCGCGCAGTACATCCGCACGATGTACGACGAGATCACCCGCATCCTGAACCACCTGATGTGGATCGGGTCCAACGCGCTCGATCTCGGCGCGATGGCGGTCATGCTGTATGCGTTCCGCGAGCGCGAAGAGCTGATGGACTGCTACGAAGCGGTCAGCGGCGCACGCATGCATGCGGCGTACTACCGTCCGGGCGGCGTGTACCGCGACCTGCCGGACCATATGCCGAAGTACAAGGAGTCGCCCTGGCGCAAGGGCAAGGCGCTCAAGCAGTTCAACCAGGCGCGTGAAGGGTCGCTGCTCGACTTCCTGGAAGACTTCACCAACGAATTCCCCAAGCGCGTCGACGAGTACGAGACGCTGCTGACCGACAACCGCATCTGGAAGCAGCGCACGGTGGGCATCGGCGTGGTCGCGCCCGAACAGGCGCGCGCCTGGGGCATGACCGGCGCGATGCTGCGCGGCTCGGGCATCGCATGGGACCTGCGCAAGAAGCAGCCTTACGCGAAGTACGACGCGGTCGATTTCGATATCCCCGTCGGCGTCAATGGCGACTGCTACGACCGCTACCTGGTCCGTGTGGCCGAGATGCGCCAGTCCAACCGCATCATCCAGCAGTGCGTGAAGTGGCTGAAGGCCAACCCCGGCCCGGTCATGGTGCAGAACTTCAAGGTCGCGCCTCCCTCCCGCGAGGAGATGAAGGACGACATGGAAGCGCTGATCCACCACTTCAAGCTCTTCAGCGAAGGTTACTGCGTGCCGGCCGGCGAAACCTACGCCGCGGTCGAAGCGCCGAAGGGCGAATTCGGCTGCTACCTGGTCTCCGATGGTGCCAACAAGCCGTTCCGCGTGAAGCTGCGCGCGCCGGGTTTCGCGCACCTGTCCTCGATGGACGAGATCGTGCGCGGCCACATGCTCCCCGACGTCGTCGCGATGATCGGTACCTATGATCTTGTCTTTGGTGAGGTGGACCGATGAGGGCCACGGGTAATTTCGAAGCGGCGCAGAACGTCGATCCGCTGGTGGCGTTGAGCGACGAGACGCGCGCGCACATCGATCATTGGCTGACCAAGTTCCCGCCGGACCGCAAGCGCTCGGCGGTGCTGCAGGGCCTGCATGCCGCGCAGGAGCAGAACCAGGGCTGGCTGACCGACGAGCTGATCGCCGCCGTCGCCAAGTACCTCGACCTGCCGCCGGTGTGGGCGTACGAGGTCGCCAGCTTCTACTCGATGTTCGAGACCGAGAAGGTCGGCCGCAACAATGTCGCCTTCTGCACCAACATCAGCTGCTGGCTCAACGGCGCCGAGGACCTGGTCGCTCACGCGGAGAAGAAGCTCGGCTGCCGGCTGGGCGAATCCACGGCCGACGGCCGCGTGTACCTGAAGCGCGAAGAAGAGTGCGTGGCCGCCTGCTGCGGCGCGCCGGTCGTGGTCATCAACGGCCATTACCACGAGAAGCTGACGCCGGCGAAGGTCGACGAGCTGCTGGACGGGCTGGAGTAAGCGCATGGCAGGCCATTCACACTATTCCGAAGGCTACGGCCCGGTCGGTCCTGCTCCGAAGGAGCACCAGGCCGTCTACACCACGCTGCATTTCGACAAGCCGTGGTCGTACGAGAACTACCTGAAGACCGGCGGGTACTCCGCGCTGCGCCGGATCATCGAAGAGAGGATCCCGCCGGCCGACGTCGTCGAGATGGTCAAGCAGTCCGGCCTGCGCGGCCGCGGCGGCGCCGGCTTCCCGACCGGCCTGAAGTGGAGCTTCATGCCGAAGGGCGACATGCAGAAGTACATCCTCTGCAACTCGGACGAATCCGAGCCGGGCACCGCCAAGGACCGCGACATCCTGCGCTACAACCCGCATGCGGTGATCGAGGGCATGGCGATCGCCTGCTACGCCACCGGTTCGACCGTGGGCTACAACTACCTGCGCGGCGAGTTCCACCACGAGCCCTTCGAGCATCTGGAGGAAGCCACCGCCGAGGCCTACAAGCACGGCTGGCTGGGCAAGAACATCCTCGGCTCCGGCGTGGACATCGACCTGTACAACGCGCTCGGCGCGGGYGCCTACATCTGCGGTGARGAAACCGCGYTGMTSGARTCGCTGGAAGGCAAGAAGGGCCAGCCGCGCTTCAAGCCRCCGTTCCCGGCSARCTTCGGCYTSTACGGCAAGCCSACCACSATCAACAACACCGAGACGTATGCCTCGGTGCCGGCCATCGTGCGCAACGGCGCCGAGTGGTTCATGAATCTGGGCAAGCCGAACAACGGCGGCTGCAAGATCTTCTCGGTCTCCGGCCACGTGGCGAAGCCGGGCAATCATGAGATCCGCTTGGGTACGTCGTTCGCCGAGCTGCTCGAGCTGTGCGGCGGCATGCGCGAAGGCCGCAAGCTCAAGGCGGTCATCCCGGGCGGCTCCTCGATGCCGGTACTGCCGGGCGAGGTGATGATGGGCCTGACGATGGACTACGACAGCATCCAGAAGGCCGGTTCCGGCCTGGGTTCGGGTGCCGTCGTGGTGATGGACGACACCACCTGCATGGTGCGTGCGTGCCAGCGCATCGCGCGCTTCTACTACAAGGAAAGCTGCGGCCAGTGCACGCCGTGCCGCGAAGGCACCGGCTGGATGTACCGCATGCTGACCCGCGTGGCCGAGCACAAGGCCACGATCGAAGACCTGCAGACGCTGCGCGCGGCGGCGGGCCAGATCGAAGGCCACACCATCTGCGCGTTCGGCGAAGCCGCGGCGTGGCCCGTGCAGGGCATGCTGCGACACTTCTGGCACGAATTCGAATACGCGATCGTCAACAAGCGTTTCCTCGTCGACGACGAGCGAGACGGCAAGGTCGTCCGTTCCAACCTGGAGGTGGCCGCGTGAGTGCGCAGCCCGTGAATCCCAACCTGCCGCCGGACCACGTCACCGTCTTCATCGACGGGCAGGAGCTGGCCGCGCCCAAGGGTTCGATGATCATCCAGGCCGCCGACAAGGCCGGCATCCCGATCCCGCGCTTCTGCTACCACGAGAAGCTGCCGATCGCGGCCAACTGCCGCATGTGCCTGGTGGAAGTCGAGAAGATGCCAAAGCCGGCACCGGCCTGCGCCACGCCGGTGATGGACGGCATGAAGATCGCCACGCGCAGCGACAAGGCGTTGAAGTCGCAGCGCAACGTGATGGAATTCCTGCTCATCAACCATCCGCTGGACTGCCCGATCTGCGACCAGGGCGGCGAATGCGAGCTGCAGGACCTGTCGCTGGGCTACGGCCGTTCGGTCAGCCGCTTCCAGGAACGCAAGCGCGTGGTGCCGGACGAGGACATCGGTCCGCTGGTCGCCACCGAGATGACCCGTTGCATCCAGTGCACGCGCTGCGTGCGCTTCACCGCGGACGTCGCCGGCACGTACGAGCTGGGCGGCATGTACCGTGGCGAGAACCTGCAGATCGGCACCTACGACGGCAAGCCGCTGACCACCGAAATTTCCGGCAACGTCATCGACGTCTGCCCGGTGGGCGCGCTGACCAACAAGGTGTTCCAGTTCCGCGCCCGTCCGTGGGAACTGATTGCGCGCGAATCCATCGGCTTCCATGACGCGATGGGCTCCAACGTGTTCTATCACTCGCGCCGCGGCCAGGTGCTGCGCACCGTTCCGCGCGAGAACGAAGCCGTCAACGAATGCTGGTTGTCGGATCGCGACCGTTATTCGCACCAGGGCCTCTATGCCGACGACCGCGCGGTGAAGCCRCTGCAGAAGGTCGATGGCGAGTGGCGCGAGGTCTCCTGGGCCGAGGGCCTGTCCGCCGCCGCCGAGATCCTGCGCGCGAACCGCGGCGACAGCCTGGGCGTGCTGGTGCACCCGGCGGTGTCTAACGAGGAGGGCGGCCTGTTGGCGAAGCTGGCCGAAGGGCTCGGTACCGGCAACCTGGACCACCGCATCAACAACCGCGATTTCTCCGATGGCGCCGTCGCCGAACCGTTCGCGCTGCCGCTGGCGGAGATCGAGCAGGCCGATGTCATCGTGTTGTTCGGCACCAACATCCGCCACGAGTTGCCGCTGCTGCACCAGCGCATCCGCAAGGCCGTCCGCAAGGGGGCCAAGGTGCATGCGGTCAATCCGGTCGATTTCGATTTCGCATTCAGCCTGGCCGGGAAGCACATCGTCGCGCCGTCGCAGCTCGGTGGCGTGCTCAATGACGCTGCGCTGCGCGACGTCGCCAAGGCCGCCAACCGCGCCGTCGTGATCGTCGGTGGCATGGTCGAGAACCATCCGCAGGCCGCTGCGCTGCGCGGTGCCGCAGCCGATTTCGCTGCCGCGACCGGCGCCTCGCTGTGCCGCATCCCCCAGGGTGCGAACGCGGTAGGCCTCGCGCGCCAGGGCGTGCTGCCGAGTGCTCGCGACGTGGCCGGCATGTTCGCCGAGCCGCGCAACGCCTACGTCATCTACGGCATCGAACCGGGCCTGGATTTTGCCGATACGCCGGCTGCCACCAAGGCGCTGGCCTCGTCGAAGGTCGTGGCGTTCAGCCACTTCGCCTGCAAGTCCACGCGCGACGTGGCCGATGTGATCCTGCCGATCGGTCTGTTGCCTGAAATCGACGCGACGCTGACCAACCTGGACGGCAAGGACCAGCGCACGCAAGCCGCCGGCAAGCTGCCGGGCGAGGCGCGTGATGGCTGGAAGGTGCTCCGCGCCCTCGGTGGCGAGCTGCAGCTGGCCGGTTTCGAGTTCACCGACATCGCGGGCGCGCGTGCAGCCATCGCCGGCACCAGGCCGGTTGCCGTGGCGAAGTCCGCCGCGCCGGACGCCGCTGGCCAAGGCCTGGAACTGGCCGTCACCGCAGCGATCTACCGCACCGACGGGACGGTCCGTCGTGCCGAAGCGCTGCAGGCGCATCCGCTGAACGTCGGCGACCGCATCGTGCTGAATCCGTCCGATGCGCAGGCCGCCGGCGTCGCCGAGGGCCAGGTCGCCAAGGTCGGCAATGGCATCGGCACGGCCTCGCTGCCGGTGGTGGTGGACGCCCGCGTGGCCGCGGGTGCCGCCTGGATCGAGAGCGGCTACGGTGCCACGGCACCGTTGGGCGCCGGACGCGTCACGGTGGTGAGCGCATGAATGAATTGCTGATCAACGCGGTCGGCCCGCTGCGCGAATGGTTCTTCGGGCTGGGCGACATCGGCATGGTGTTGTGGATCGTGCTGAAGATCCTGGCGATCGCCATGCCGGTGATCATCTCGGTCGCGTTCTACGTGGTCTGGGAGCGAAAGCTGATCGGCTGGATGCATGTGCGCCATGGCCCGATGTACGTGGGCATGGGCATCTTCCAGGCGTTCGCGGACGTCTTCAAGCTGCTGTTCAAGGAAATCATCCAGCCCAGCAGCGCGCAGAAGACGATGTACATCCTGGCGCCGCTCATCACGCTGGCGCCGGCGTTCGCTGCGTGGGCAGTGGTGCCGTTCGATTACCAGCTGGTGCTGTCGAACGCCAATGCCGGCCTGCTGTACCTGCTGGCGATGACCTCGCTGGGCGTGTACGGCATCATCATCGCGGGCTGGGCGTCGAACTCGAAGTACGCCTTCCTGGGTGCGATGCGCTCGGCCGCGCAGGTCGTCAGCTACGAAATTGCGATGGGCTTCGCGCTGGTGGGCGTGCTGATCGCCGCCGGCAGCCTGAACCTGACCGACATCGTGATGGCGCAGTCGGGCGATTCCGGCTTCTTCGAATGGTTCTGGCTGCCGCTGTTCCCGCTCTTCATCGTCTACTGGGTCTCCGGCGTCGCTGAAACCAACCGCTCGCCGTTCGACGTGGTGGAAGGCGAATCGGAAATCGTCGCCGGCCACATGGTCGAGTATTCGGGTGCGGCGTTCGCGCTGTTCTTCCTGGCCGAATACGCCAACATGATCCTGGTGAGCTTCCTGGTGTCGCTGTTCTTCCTCGGCGGCTGGCTCAGCCCGCTGCAGGGCTGGATCACGGCCGACGTGTCGCCCTGGATCAACTGGGTCTGGACCGGCGGCTGGCCTTGGCTGCTGCTGAAGGTGCTGTTCTTTGCCAGCGCCTACATCTGGTTCCGCGCCAGTTTCCCGCGTTACCGCTACGACCAGATCATGCGTCTTGGCTGGAAGGTGTTCATCCCGCTCACGATCGTCTGGATCGCGGTGACGGCGTTGCTGGTGTTCTTCGGCGTGTTCGAGAAGGGTGTGTAAGACATGAGCAAGGTTGTGCACTACTTCAAGAGCCTGATGCTGCTGG
>NZ_JBGFFG010000055.1:0-11816 GCF_056175765.1 Pseudoxanthomonas sp. LjRoot204_2
GCGCACGCTACGTGCACGAGCCGTGCCTCGTGGGAGCGACGTGAGTCGCGAAAGGGCGCGATCCCTCATTCGCAAGAAGAAAAGGCAGACCAATATGGCCTGCCTTTTCCTTGTGCCTCATCGACAGCAGACCTCCTTCGCGACTCACGTCGCTTCCACAGGAAGCGTCAGGACGTGGGTGGCTCGCGAGGCGGGAAACGCAGTACCACGCCGCGCTGCGCTTCTTCCGCAGGTTCGGGGCGCACCCACAGCAGCGGCACTTCACGCGGCGCCGGCAATTCGAGTTCGTCGTCGCTGCGTGCTGCCGCTTCTTCTTCCTCGATCTCCCAGCTGTACTTCTTGCGCGGCAGTTCGGGGTCCAGGCGACGGAACAGGAAGGCGGCGATCAGGCCTGCCACCGCGCCACCCAGGTGCGCCTGCCAAGACACGCCGGCCTCGCGGGGCAGGATGGTGAGCACCATGCCGCCGTAGAACAGGAAGGCGATCATGCCGGCGGCGATCGCGGCGCGGTCGCGACGCAACAGGCCGAGCATGAAGATCATGAACATCAGGCCGTGCGTCAGTCCGCTGGCGCCGAGCGTGTGCGTGCCGGGATCGGCCAGAAGCCAGGGCCCCAGGCCGGAACCCAGCCACACCAGCGGGATCGCCCACAGCGTGGCGCGCGGATAGACAGCGCCGGCCAGCGTGCCGAGGATCAGCAGCGCGGAGGCATTCGCGGCGATGTGCTCCAGCGACCCATGCAGCAGCGGTGCGGTGAGGATCCCGAGCAGGCCTTCCACCGACAACGGCGCAATGGTGAAGGCCCACACGTCGAAACTGTTCTGTGCCGAGTACACCATGGCCAGCACCAGCACGAAGGCCAGGCTCAGGTTGAGCGCGCGCAACAGGCGCTTGCGGTCATAACGCCGCTGGGTATCCGGGTCGAACGCCGGGTCGTCGGGATGCAGGTCCATGATGCAGTTCTGGCGGCGTCCGGCGCGAATGCAAGCCCGCGCCGCGATGGACAGACCATCCCGCGGACGGGATGGTCTGCCGCGCAGGCCTCAACCGGCCGGTTCCGCCTTCTGCGGGCGTGCCAGGCTCAGCACGATGGTGACGCCCAGGATCGCCGCCACGGTGCCCAGCGCCCACGGCACCGGGATCTTGTAGAGATCGATCAGCAGCATCTTGATGCCGATGAAGCCCAGTACCACCGCTAGGCCGTAGGGCAGCAGGTGGAAGCGGTCGGCCATGCCGGCCAGCAGGAAGAACATCGCGCGCAGGCCCAGTACCGCGAACACGTTCGAGGTCAGCACGATGAACGGGTCCGAGGTGATCGCGAAGATCGCCGGGATGCTGTCCACCGCGAAGATCACGTCGGTCACGCCGATCAGCACCAGCACCACGAACAGCGGGGTGAACCAGCGCACGCCGTTCTCGCGCACGCTCAGCCTGTCGCCGCGGTAGCCGTCGGTGAGCTTCAGGTGCTTGCGCATCCAGCGCAGCGCGGGGTTCTTCTCCAGGTCGGGTTCCTTGCCGGCGGCGAACCACATCTTGATGCCGGTCAGCAGCAGGAACGCGCCGAAGAGGTAGAGCAGCCAGTGGAACTTCGCCAGCAGCGCGGCGCCGGCAAAGATCAGGATGCTGCGCAGGACGATGGCGCCCAGGATGCCGATCACCAGCACGCGCTGACGCTGTTCCTCAGGCACCGCGAAATAGGTCATCACCATCAGGAAGACGAAGATGTTGTCGACCGCCAGCGCCTTTTCGACCAGGTAGCCGGTCAGGAACTCCAGGCCCACGCGGTTGGCTTCCACCAGGCCGGCCGTCTCGTTGACGTACCACCACAGGCCGCCGTTGAAGGCCATCGCCAGCGCGATCCAGCCCAGGCTCCACCACATCGCTTCCTTGAACGTCACCTTGTGCGCGCCGCCATGGCGCATCAGCACCAGGTCGACCAGCAAGGCRATCACCACCAGGCCGCCGAAGCCGGCCCATAACCAGGGGTTGCCAATCGTTTCCATCGAGATTCCCGAAAAAAGTGGAGGACGGCCGCAGGCGCGGACATCTCGGAACCGGGAAACGGGGATCCGGGGTATGCCTTCGCCATCGCGGCGAAGGTCTCGCTCACAGCCCAGTGGGCTGCCGTGGGACCGGAGCATCGCTGCTCGAAATGACGGCCGGCACGTTTGGGAGCTACTCCCCTTCTGTGGCGAATTGTCCGGACGGTGGCCGGCCGGGTCAACCGGGCGGGTAAAATGCCGTTCATGAATACGCCCAACCCGACCGTACGCCTGAAGAACGCCTGGCGTTCCAGCCACCCGTGGATCTTCCAGAAGCTGGTCGAGAAGCCCGCCGCCAAGCCCAAGTCCGGCACCCTCGTCGAGGTGGTCGGGGTGGACGGCGAATGGATCGGCCGCGGCTTCTACAACGGCCACTCGCGCATCGCCGTGCGCATCCTGGAGACGCATCCGGACATCCCGGTGGATGCCGGCTGGTTCTCGCGCAAGATCGCCGACGCGGTCTCGCTGCGTCGCGACGTGCTGAAGCTGGACGCCATCAGCGACGCCTGGCGCGTCGTGCACAGCGAAGGCGACGGCCTGTCGGGCCTGGTCGTGGACCGCTACGRCGACCTGATCGTGGTGGAGTTCTTCGCGGCCGGCATGTTCCGGCATCGCGAATGGATCTACGAGGCGCTGCGCGAGCAGTTCCCCGGCTGCCGCTTCCACAGCTTCGCCGACGAGCACGTGCAGAAGCAGGAAAGCTTCGACTTCCACGGCAACACGACCACCGAAGCGGCCGTCATCACCGAGTACGGGGTGAAGTTCCGCGCCGATCCGGCGGGCGCGCACAAGACCGGCTTCTTCGCCGACCAGCGCGAGAACCGCGAGTGGCTGAGCCAGCAGGTGGACGGCAAGACCGTGCTGGACCTGTGCTGCAACACCGGCGGCTTCGCCGTGTACGCCGCGGCACGCGGTGCGACCGAGGTCGTCGGCGTGGACATCGACCAGGACGTCATCCAGATCGCCAAGGGCAACGCGAAGCTCAACAACGTGCGGCCGAAGTTCGTGCAGGCCGACATCTTCCCGTACCTGCGCGATGCGGCGAACCGCGGCGAGCAGTACGACGTGGTGATTCTGGACCCGGCCAAGATGACGCGAGACCGCGAGCAGGTGATCGCCGCGCTGAAGAAGTACCTCGACATGAACAAGCTCGCGCTGGGCGTGGTGAAGCCCGGTGGCCTGTTCGCCACGTTCTCGTGCACCGGACTGGTCAGCGAGGAGCAGTTCCTCGACATGCTGCGCCGCGCCGCGTATTTCTCCGGCCGCACGATCCAGATCCTCAAGGTCGCCGGCGCCGGCCCCGACCATCCCTTCATGGCGCACGTGCAGGAATCGCGCTACCTGAAGGCGGTGTTCTGCCGCGTGGTCGACTGAACATGCGCGGCCAGCGGGTCATTCCGATCCTGCTGGCTACGCTGATGGCGGGTTGCGCATCGGCGCCCGAGGCGCCCTGGCATTCGCTGGCAGAGGCGGGCCAGTGGCGCAGCGTCGGCGCTTCTGCGCTGGACGCGCGCTGGCAGGTCCGCGACGGCGAACTCGTGCTGACCGCTGCCGGTGGCGGCGACATCATCAGCGTCGATACCTACGGTGACTTCGAGCTGGAGTGGGAATGGCGCGTGCAGCTGGGTGGCAATAGCGGCCTGTTCTATCGCGCCGTTGACGCGTCGCCGATCTGGGCGCGGGCAGTGGAGTACCAGCTGCTCGATGATCGGGCCGCCGAGGATCGCATCGTGCCGAGCCACCGTGCCGCGGCGGTCTACGACCTCGTCGCCCCTGCGCGCGATGTGCTGCGTCCCCTCGGGGAGTACAACCACGCGCGCATCGTCGCCTGCGGTCCGCGCGTGGCGCATTGGCTCAACGGTGTGCGTGTCGCGACCTACGACCTGGACAGCGATGACTGGACACGTCGCGTCGCCGGCAGCAAGTTCGCCGATCAGGCAGAGTTCGCCAGAGCGCGTCGCGGCCACCTCGGGCTGCAGGACCATGGCAATGCCGTGTACCTGCGCAACATGCGTATCCGCGCCCTTGGCCGGAGCTGCTCATAGGCGTTGTTGTGGGAGCGACGTAAGTCGCGATGACCCTGTGCAGCGATCTGCCATCGCGACTTACGTCGCTCCCACAGACAAGACCTACACAAAAGGCGGGCCGAAGCCCGCCTCGTCGTGCGCCACACTGAGCGATCAGTTTTCCGGCGACAGTTCGATGCAATCGAACTTCACGTCCGGGTCCACGTCTGCGTCGTAGTCCACGTCGCTGCGCTCGAAGCCGAACAGCTTCAGGAACTCGTGCTTGTAGTTGGCGTAGTCGGTCAGCTGGAACAGGTTCTCGCTGGTGACCTGCGGCCACAGGGCCTTTGCTTTCGCCTGTACTTCCGGCTTGAGCTCCCAGTCGTCCAGGCGCAGGCGGTTCTCGTCGTCGGTCTCGGCGGGTGCACCGTCGGCGCGGTACATGCGGTCGCGATACAGGCGGTCGAGCTGCTCGATGGTGCCTTCGTGCAGGCCCAGTTCCTTCATCACCTTGAAGACGATGCTGATGTACAGCGGCATCACCGGGATCGCCGAACTGGCCTGCGTCACCACCGACTTCAACACGGCGACGTTCGCCGTGCCGCCGGTCTTCTTCAGGCGTGCATCGAGGCGTTGCGCGGTCTGGTCCAGGTCGACCTTGGCGCGTCCCAGCGCACCGTGCCAGTAGATCGGCCAGGTGATGTCGGTGCCGATGTAGCTGAAGGCCACCGTGCGCGCGCCGTCGGCCAGCGCGCCGGCCTTCTCCAGCGCATCGATCCACAGTTCCCAGTCCTGCCCGCCCATCACGGTGACGGTATCTTCGATCTCCTGCTCGGTGGCCGGCTCGATCGTCGCCTGGGTGATCTGGTCCTTGTTGGTGTCGATGGCCGTGGACGTGTAAGGCGCGCCGATCGGCTTCAGCGCCGAACGCTTCACTTCGCCCGTGGCAGGCAGCTTGCGCACCGGCGAGGCGAGCGAATAGACCACCAGGTCCACCTGGCCGCCCATCTCCGTCTTGATCAGCTCGATGACCTTGGCGCGCGCTTCGTCGGAGAACGCATCGCCGTTGATCGAGCGGCTGTACAGGCCGGCGTCCTTCGCCGCCTTGTCGAACGCGGCGGAGTTGTACCAGCCCGCGGTGCCCGCCTTCTTCTCGCTGCCGGGCTTCTCGAAGAACACACCCAATGTGTCCGCGCCGAAGCCGAATGCCGCGCTGATGCGCGCCGCCAGGCCGTAGCCGCTGGACGCACCGATCACCAGCACCTTCTTCGGCCCATCGTTGCGCACGCCCTGCGCGCGCGTGGCGGCGATCTGGTCGCGCACGTTGAGCGCGCAGCCGAGCGGATGGGTGGTGGTGCAGATGAAGCCGCGGACTTTGGGATGGATGATCAACGTGGTAACCCGGGGGATGGTGTGCCTGCGCGGCATCTTAGTGCCGCGGGCGTCGGGAATGAAGCGTCGGCACTGCAGACGCATGCGTATGGACGCGCTGTGCGCACGACCCGGATCGTCTTGGGATGCTGCGTTCGTGCGCATGGCGCACGCTACGTCATGCGTCGCCGCCCTTCGCGAGCATGCTGTTGCGGCGGCTGTAGGCGAGATAGACGACGATGCCAACCACGTTCCAGATGAGGAACCACAGTTGCGTGCGGTGCGGCAGGCTCCAGAACAGGTACAGGCAGCCTAATATGGCGACCGGACCGACCACCCAGGCCAACGGCGTGCGGAACACCCGCGGCCGGTTAGGTTCGCGCTTGCGCAGTACGAGCAGGCAGACACCCACCGCGACGAATGCGGCCAGCGTACCGGCGTTGGCAAGCGCGGCGATTTCATCCAGCCGCGCGACGCCGGCCAGCGCCGCGACCAGCACGGCGGTGAACACCGTGATCGCCACCGGCGTGCCGGTGCGCGGATTGACCTTCGACAGGCTGCGCGGCAGCAGGCCGTCGCGCGACATGACAAAGAAGATGCGGCTCTGTCCATAGAAGAACGCCAGCAGCACGGTCGGCAGCGCGACGATGGCCACGATGCCGATCACCAGCGCAGCGGTGCCGTGGCCGAGCTCGCGCATGATCAGCGCCAGCGGCTCGGCGCTCTGGCCGAACACGGTGTAGCTGAGCGCGCCCACGGCCGCCACCGCGACCACCAGGTAGATCAGCGTGCAGCCGACCATCGAGCCGATGATGCCGATGGACAGGTCGCGGCCGGGATTCTTGGTCTCTTCGGCCGCGGTGGAAATCGCATCGAAGCCGTAGAACGCGAAGAAGATGATCGCCGCCGCCGCCATCACGCCCCGTTCGACACCGTCGGTCCCGATCGACTTCGGGAAGCCATATGGCATGAATGGCTGCAGGTTGTCCGGATTGAACGCCGGCAGCGCGACCGCGATGAACACCGCCAGGGCGATCAGCTTGAACACCACCAGGATCGCGTTGAGCGTCGCGCTCTCGCGCGTACCGGCGATCAGCAGGCCGGCGACGGCGAAGGTGATGACGATGGCGGGCAGGTTGATCACGCCGCCGGCGTGCGGACCGGCCGCCAGCGCCGCGGGCAGGGTGACGTTCCAGCCGAAGTTCTGCTGCACCCATTCGAGGAAGCCGACGAAGTAGCCGGACCACCCCACAGCCACCGTGCTGACGACCAGCGAATACTCCAGGATCAGGCTCCATCCCACGATCCAGGCGATGGATTCGCCCAGCACGCCATAGCTGTACGTGTAGGCGCTGCCGGCAGCCGGCATCATCGTCGACAGCTCGGCATACGCCAGCGCCGCACAGGCGCAGACCACGCCTGCGACGACGAAGGAAATCAGCACCGCCGGGCCGGCCTTTTCCGCACCGACACCGATCAGGGTGTAGATGCCCGTGCCGACGATGGCGCCGATGYCCAGCGCGACCAGATGCGGCCAGCTGAGCGTGGGGACCAGCCGCCGGCCTTCTTCGTGCTCGGTGATCCGGTCGATGGATTTGCGCCGTAGCCAGGTCATGGAGGGTCCTCGGAGTGCGTCAACGGAACAGCGCGCGGGCGAAGCGCCAGCGCAGGCGGGATGCGGGGGTGATCGGGCACCAAGCCTCGACCGACCGCAGCCTAAGCGGCCCACCCCCGCGCTGGCAATCGGCGGCGCACCACGCGCACTCCCGCATGCTCAGGGGCTGAGACGCCAGCGGCTACACTGTCCGCATGGATTCCCAGACCCTTCTTTTCCTCCTCCTGGTCCTCGTCGCCATCGCCATCGTGCTGCTCGCGGTGCTGGTGCTGCGCCGTCCGGAGGCACGCATCGGCGACCTGCTCGAGCGCGCGTTGCGCGATGAACAACGCGAGGGCCGCAGCGAACTGCGCGAACAGCTCGAGGGCCTCTCGCGGGCGCAGGAGGTCCGCATCGACGGTTTCGCGCGCAGCCTGGCCGATCTCAGCACCCGTACCGACCAGCGCCTGGACGTACTGCGCGATACGCTGAGTGAGGACGCGCGCAAGGGTCGCCTGGAGGCCTCCGAGTCGCAGCAGCGCTTCGCCGACACACTCGGCCAGCGATTGAACGAATTGACCCAGCGCAACGAACAACGCATCGGCGAGATGCGCACCACGCTGGAAGGCCGCCTGAAGGAACTGCAGGCCGACAATGCCCAGAAGCTGGAGCAGATGCGCGCGACGGTGGACGAGAAGCTGCAGGCGACGCTGACTCAGCGCCTGGACGCGTCGTTCTCGCTGGTGTCCGAACGGCTGGAAGCGGTGCAGCGTGGCCTGGGCGAAATGCAGCAGCTGGCGACCGGCGTCGGCGATCTCAAGCGCGTGCTGACCAACGTCAAGGACCGTGGCGGCTGGGGCGAAGTGCAGCTGGAGAACCTGCTGGAGCAGGTGCTGACGGCCGAGCAGTTCTCGCGCAGCGTCAAGGTCCGCCCCGACAGCAACGAAGCGGTGGATTTCGCCATCCGCCTGCCCGGTCGCCAGGAGGGCGACGTGCCGGTCTGGTTGCCGATCGACGCCAAGTTYCCGCGCGAMGACTACGARCGCCTGMTCGAYGCGCAGGAACGCGGCGACACCGAGGCGATGCGCCTCGCCGCCACGCAGCTGGAGCGTGCGATCAAGGTGCAGGCGAAATCGATCAACGAGAAGTACGTGGTGCCGCCGCATACCACCGACTTCGCGGTGCTGTTCCTGGCCACCGAAGGGCTCTACGCGGAAACCATCCGCCGTCCCGGCCTGGTGGATGCGCTGCAACGCGACCATCGCATCGTCGTCGCCGGACCCACCACCCTGGCGGCGCTGCTCAACAGCCTGCAGATGGGCTTCCGCACGCTGGCCATCGAAAAGCGTTCCAGCGAAGTACGCGTGCTGCTGGGCGCGGTGAAGACCGAGTTCGGAAAGTTCGCGACCGTGCTGGAAAAAGCCAACAGCCAGCTGGACACGGTGCAGAACAGCATCAAGCAGGCCGGCGTGCGCACCCGTGCGATCGAGCGGCAGCTGCGTGGTGTCGAAGCATTGCCGGGTGAGGAAAGCCAGAAGCTGCTGGGCGGCGACGAGGCGGAGTGAGGCGTCGCGTGTTGTCCCTTCTCCCCGCCTGCGGGAGAAGGTGCCCAACGGGCGGATGAGGGGCGGGCGCGGTTTTCATCCATGCGCTGGATCTTTCCCGCTTCGTTTGCCCCTCACCCGCCTTCGGCATCCTCTCCCCGCTGCGCAGGGAGAGGGAACGCCCAAAAGAAAACGGCGCCGCAGGCGCCGTTTTCATTGATCGCTACCTGTCAGCCTCAACCGCCGCCGCTGATCTCCGGCATCGGCATCGCGTCGGCCGGCACGGTCGGGGTGTTCTCGTCCTGCAGGTACTCCGGCAGCTCGTCTTCGGTCGACTGCTTGGTGCTGCGATGGCTTTCGATCTGGTAATTGCGGCGCTGCAGCCACGAGTCGCGGACCAGCGCGTAGTCGTCCACCGCACCATCGCGCAGGCTGTCCAGTGACAGCAGTTGCGCACGGGTATCCACCAGGTTCAGGCCCTGCAGGAAGATGCGCGTCTTGTCGTCCTCGATCTTGCTGACCGGACTGAGCGGCATGTCGCCGGCCAGGCCCAGCACGTCGCGTACGGTGCGCGGGCCGAAGAACGGCAGCTCCACGTAGCGCGAGCGCTTCCAGCCCCACGTGCCCAGCGTCTGCCCGAAATCCTCGCTGCGGCGCTTCATCTTCAGGTCGCTGGCGGGGTCGAAGATGCCGCCGATGCCGACCGTGGAGTTGAGCAGGAAGCGGCCGAAGGTCTGCGTGGCGTCACGCGGACGCCCCTGCAGCAACTGGTTCACCATCGTCAGCGGCTGGCGCAGGTTGTCGAAGAAGTTGCCGACGCCCAGGCGCACGGGGCGCGGCACCGCCGCCACATAGACACGGGCCAGCGGCCGTGCGACGGCGCGGTCGACGACATTGTTGAAGGCGTGCACCTTGCGGTTGAACTTCTCCCACGGGTCGTAGGCAGTCGGCGACTGCGCCGGTGCGGGCAGCGTGGGATCGGCGACCGGATCGTAGGCGCCCTGGCCGTAGATGGCGGCGAAGTCGTCCTCACCTTCCGACGCGGTGGCGGTGTCGGCCGCCGGTGCGGGGGCATCGATACTGGCGGGATCGATCGGTGGCACGGGCGGCAACGGAGCCGACGCCGTGGCGGTACTGTCGACAACCACCGCATCGGCCGGCGCAGCCGTCGAAGAGGGGGGAGCCGACGCACAGGCGGTCGCCAGGGCGGCCAGCAGGACGACGGTGCTGAGGCGGAACAGATTCATCCTGATTCCTGCAAACGGCGGGGTGGGGTTATGCCGGGAAATCCAGTTCCGGCGTCAGGCGATACGCGGCTTGGAGATCGGCCAGGCCAGCGGGCTGGCCTTCGAAACGCGGGGTGATACCACTGGCGTGCAGGCGCGCGGCCAGCGCCGACAACAGTGCCAGCCCGGCGCTGTCGACGGTAGTGACGTTGGTCAGGACGATGCGTTGCGCCCCGGCGCACTGCGCCGAGGCCTGTGGCCACAGCACGGCGGCCGCGGCGCGGTCCAGCGCGCCCGAGAACAGCAGCGCGTCGCCGTCCCGCCGGACGCCGGCGTCAGTTGCCGCCGGCACTACCGTTGACCTGCAGCTTGCCGGACTTCAGGTCCGCCGCCACCTGCGCGATCGACTTCTGCCGCAGCGGGGTGTCGAACTGGGTCTTGAACGTCTGAACGAAGGACACGCCTTCCGGCAGCACGTCGAACACCTTCCACTGGCCGCCCACGTTGCGGGCATAGAAGGTGATCGGAGTGACCGTCTGGTCCGCCTGTACGAACTCGGTGTCCACCTTCACGCCGCGGCCGCCGGGCAACGGCGACTCGGACTTCACCCGCACCTTCAGGCGCGCGTTGAAGTCGGCCAGGCGCGCCCCGTAGGCGGACAGCAGGCGCTCGGTCAGGGCCTGGCCGAACAGTTTCACGTCGGCGTCGGAGGCGCCACGACCGTGCACGCCCAGCACGAGGCGGGCAGCATAGTCGCCGTCGAACAGCGTGTTGAACTCACCGGTGACGAACTGGCGCAGCGCCGCGGGATTCGACTTGAACTCGGCGCGGCGCTGATCGAGCGTCGTCAGGATGCGCGTGCTGCTGGCCAGCACGACCTGGCTGGCGGTGGCCTGCTTGGCCGCGGTGGCCGGCGCGGCAGCCTGGGCGAACACGGCGACGGGCGCGGACGCCAGCAGCGCGGCCGACAGCACGACGGAGAGCAGGGAGGGCTTGATGAGGGTCTTCATGGGGTCGGTCCTTCCGTAACGGGGGGCGCGGCGGTCTCGCCGCTGGCCGGGGGTTCCCCGGAGCCTGCACCGGCATTGTTGGTGCCGCCGCTGAACATGTACTTGCCGGCCAGCTGCAGCAGGTCCACCGCCGGCTGGGTGAAGGCGATTTCCTCGCCGGGCTTCAGCACCTCGGGATCACCGCCCGGCGACAGGCCAATGTAGTTCTCGCCCAGCAGGCCGCTGGTGAAGATGCCGGCGGCGGTATCGGCCGGCAGGTCCTTGTAGCGGTTGTCGATGGACAGCGTGACGATGGAATCGAACTTGACCGGATCCAGCTGGATGTCGGCCACCTGCCCGATGACCACGCCCCCGATCTTCACCGGCGCCTGCTTGCGCAGCTGGCCCAGGTTGGAGAAGCGTGCGCTCAGCTCGTAGCTGCCGCCGCCCACGCCGAAGCGCTTGTTGGTGGAAGCCAGTGCCAGTACCAGCAGCGAGGCCAGGGCCAGCAGCAGGAAAGCACCGACGGCGAATTCGAGGCGGGGTCCACGGACGGACATGGGGTCAGCTCCTGAACAGCAATGCAGACATGACGAAATTGAACATCAGCACCAGCAGCGAGGCGTTCACCACCGCGCGGGTGGTGGCTACCGACGTGCCTTCGATGGTCGGCTCGGCGTGGAAGCCCACGTAGGCCGCGACCAGCGCGGCGGTGCCGCCGAACACGGCCGACTTCAGCAGTGCCACGCCGAAGTCGTCCCAGAAGTCCACGCTGTTCTGCAGCGCGGACCAGAAGGTGCCGTTGTCGAGGCCGAGCACGTGCACGGCCTCGAAGTAACTGGCGCTGATCGCCAGCGAGCAGAAGAAGCCGGTCAGCAGCGGCAYCGTSAWCACGSCGGCCCAGAAGCGCGGCGCCACGGCCTTCGCCACCGGGTCGATGGCCATGAGTTCCAGCGCCTTGATCTGGTCGGTGGCGCGCATCAGGCCCAGTTCGGCGGCGATGGAGCTGCCGGCGCGGCCGATGAACAGCAGCGCGGTCAGCAC
>NZ_JBGFFG010000056.1:0-11791 GCF_056175765.1 Pseudoxanthomonas sp. LjRoot204_2
CTGGCTGTGGCCGATCGGCAGCGCCGTGTCCTCGTAAGCGCGCGTGGCGAGCGCTTCATCGACGAACAGGTGGCGCGGCAACGTGCGGATGGCATTCAGCACGCGCTCGTCGGCGATGCCCGACTCGCGCAGCCGCTCGACCAGGCGGTCGCGCACGCGCTGCGAGGTCATGCCCATGCCCACCGCTTCCGGCTGCAGCCGCAGTCGCGGCGTCATGCCGTCCCCTCGAGCGAGGCCGTCAATCCCCCCACCCAGCCCGCGACTTTCTCGAGCGCCTGGTAGCGGGTCAGGTCGACGTGGATCGGCGTGATGGAGATATGGCCCGTACGCACCGCGTGGAAGTCCGTGCCCGGGCCCGCATCCTGCTCGCGGCCGGCGGGGCCTATCCAGTAGACGGTGTGGCCGCGCGGATCCGGCTGCGGCACGCAGGGCTCGGAACGGTGGCGGTTGCCGAGGCGCGTGACTTCGAAGCCCCGCACCTCCGACCATGCGAGATCCGGCACGTTGACGTTGAGGATGGTGTCTGCCGGCAGCGGATCCGACTTCAAACGCGCGACGATCTCCACGGCGGCACGCGCGGCGGTCTCGTAATGCCTGGCGTCGTGGTTCTTGGTGGCCAGCGACATGGCCACTGCGGGCAGGCCCAGGAAGCGCCCTTCCATCGCCGCCGAGACCGTGCCGGAGTAGATGACGTCGTCGCCCAGGTTGGCGGTGTTGTTGATGCCCGATACCACGATGTCGGGCTCGAACTCGAGCATGCCCGTCAGCGCTAGGTGCACGCAGTCGGTCGGCGTGCCGGCGATGCTGCAGGTGTAGTGATCGATGCGCTTGAGCCGGATCGGCAGGTCGAGCGTCAGCGAGTTGCTGGCACCGGAGCGATCGCGGTCGGGCGCGACCACATACACTTCGTGGCCTGCGCTACGCAGGCCCTCTGCCAGGATTCGGATGCCGGGGGCGTCGACGCCGTCGTCGTTGCTGACCAGTACGCGCATGGGGTTCCTCGGGGACGGCCCCATGATACCGGAACAACGCCGAGGCTTCCCGCGCTTGCGTCACGTGGCGATGCCGCTACGCTGGCGGCATGTCCCGCTCCTCGCCCCCCGACGATGACGACGCCGCGCTGTTCCGCGAGGCGATCGGCGACGTGCGACGCCTGGACGCCGCCACGCCACCGCCGCGCAAGGCGCCGCCGAAACCGCGTGCACGCATGGCCGAGCAGGATGATGTCGACGCGCTGAGCGAGTTCCAGCGCGGGCTGGAATCCCTCGACCTCCACGCGGCCGGCGATGTGCTGAGCCATCGGCGCGAGGCCTTGTCGCCGCGCGCCTTCCAGCGACTGAAGCGGGGCCAGTTCTCCGTCCAGGATGAACTCGACTTGCACGGCGCCACGGCGTTGCAGGCGGAAGGCCTGTTGAGGCAATWCCTGCTGGAGGCCCACCAGCACGACTACGGATGTGTCCGCATCATCCATGGCAAGGGCACGCGATCCGAGGTCGGGGCACCCGTGATCAAGAATGCGGTCGACAGGATGCTGCGCCATCGCGCGGATGTCCTCGCGTTCCACTCGGCACCACCGGCGCAGGGCGGCACCGGCGCCGTGCTGGTACTCCTGGCCCGGCGCCGCTAGCTCGGCCTGCCTATCCGCTAGCGCGCGGAGGCGACGGAGGCCGACACTCGCTTCTTGGGTGGGTTGACCCACTTCACCTCGGTACCGCGCTGTTTGGCGATGGCATTGACATAGCCCACGTAGACCGCATCCACGTCGGATCGCGGCTGCATCAATGCCTTGTCGGCGATGCTCGCGGTACGGGTGCTCGCGCAACCGGAAAGCAGCACGGCGAGGAAAAGGGCGCTGGAAAAGCGATCGAGGCGACTCATGGCGACCTCCAA
Organism: Pseudoxanthomonas sp. LjRoot204_2; assembly: GCF_056175765.1. Classification (NCBI taxonomy): domain Bacteria; kingdom Pseudomonadati; phylum Pseudomonadota; class Gammaproteobacteria; order Lysobacterales; family Lysobacteraceae; genus Pseudoxanthomonas; species Pseudoxanthomonas sp. LjRoot204_2. The sequence continues at coordinate 1,891 of NZ_JBGFFG010000056.1, forward strand.
GTAGCAGGACGTTGCTGCGACCGACATCTCGGCGGCGAGGCATCATCCACCGCCGTCGCTAACGCTTATACGCCCGCCATTCCACGCTGCCAGTGCTTGTGCCCGATTTCCGACGAACGGCTCAGGCCGGTCCGGACGCGTCCGCGGCGTCCCCCAACTCGTGCAGCACGGCGGTGGCATAGCTCCCGGGCGGCAGAGCGAAATGAACCTTGAGCGTCGACGCATCCAGCCACTCCCAAGCCAGCCCGTCGGGTCGCAGGCGCAGGGCCCGACGCTCCTGGCGGAGGCCCTCCTGCTCGAGCCCCGTTTTCAGCGCGCGCGCATCCTCGCCCTGCAGCGCCGCGTCCTCGCAGGCATGGGCGGCAGCCTGCGCGCGCGATGCCCCCGCGCCCCACAACGGCCCTGTCGGATGGATATCGAAGTCGGCCAGGCGCTGCGCGAGCATCTCGCTCCAGGGCTCGGGCCCGAAGACGCTGCGGCTTCCGGCCAGCATCCACACTTCGCCTTCGAGGCCGCGATTCCAGCTGCCGTCGGCAAGCCGGGCCGAGAGCACGCGGTTGAACAGCTCCGAACGTGCGGCGGACAGGAGAATGGACCGTTGCTCGCGCCGCACCCGGCGCCCACCGAACATCGCCAGTGCCGCCGCCACGTTGCCGCCATCGCGTCCGAAGCGCTGTTCACCGAACCAGTTGGGCAGGCCATGCGCGGCGATCTCGGCAAGACGTGCATCGATCGCTTGCCGATTCCCTTCCACCTGACGCAGCACCAGCGCGAACCGGTTGCCGGCCAACGCCCCGCGCGGCAGCTTGCGCGAATGCCATGACGCATCGATGACCTTGAGATCGTCCGATGCCAGCCCGCCCAGGTCCGGTGCCACCTTGCGTGGCAGGTGCACGCTGAAGCGCTGCCGCGTCACCGCATGGCGGTCCTTGAGGCCGGCGTAGCCGACGCCCATGTCGGCGATCGCCGCCCACGCCGCGATGCGCTTGGCGGCGAAYGCGGTATTCATGCCGCGCTTCTCGACCGTCAGCAGCAGGTGTTCGCCTTCGCCCGAGGGCTCGAAACCCAGAAGCTCCTCGACGAAGAAATCCTCCGGTGCCGTGCGGATACGCGCCGACAGCACCGACGCGCCGAACGCGCGCGGCAATGCCCCGCTCATGCGCGCACCAGCAGCACCACCGCCTGCGCCGCGATGCCTTCGCCGCGCCCGGTGAAGCCCAGCTTCTCCGTCGTGGTCGCCTTGATGCTGACCGCATCCGCGTCGATCCCGAGATCCGTGGCCACGCAAGCCCGCATCGCATCGGCATGGGGACCGACCTTGGGACGCTCGCAGATGACGGTGACGTCGGCATTGCCGACGCGCCAGCCGCGTTCACGCAGCAAGGCATCACAGTGGCGCAGGAACGCACGGCTGTCCGCGCCCTTCCAGCGATCATCCGAAGGCGGGAAATGCCGGCCGATGTCGCCGAGCGCCAACGCGCCGAGCATGGCATCGCACACGGCATGCAGCACCACGTCGCCGTCGCTGTGCGCCAGCACGCCGCGGTCGTGCGGCACGCGCACACCACCCAGCATGAGGTGGTCGCCGTCGCCGAAGGCGTGCACATCGAAGCCCTGGCCGATGCGGATGTTCAAGGAATCGGGCATGTCGTTTCCGTCAGGAGGTCAGCGGTGACGCTGCGCCAGTTCGTAGGCGAACCGGGCCAGGTCCGCCGGCGTGGTGATCTTGAAGTTGCTCTCGGAGCCTTCCACCAGCAGCGGGCGCAAGCCCTGGCGCTCCATCGCCATCGCCTCGTCGGTGACCTCGACGCCATCGGTCGTGGCGGACTCGAGCGCGCGGGTCAGCTGCAGGCGACGGAAAAGTTGCGGCGTGAACGCACGCCACAGGCGCTCTCGGGGTTCGGTGGCGTCGATCCCGCCGTCGTCGCCGGCCCGTTTCAACGTGTCCCGCACCGGTGCGGCGAGGATCGCACCGACCGGATCATTGCGACCACGTTCCAGCAGTTGCGTCAGGTCGGCCAGGGAGACGTTCGGGCGCGCCGCATCGTGCACCAGTACGAAATCATCCGGGCGCACGTCGTCAGGCAGTGCGTGCAGGCCGGCCAGCACGGACGCCGCACGGCTGGCGCCACCGACGCAGGCGAGCACCGGCTTGCCCGCGAATTCCGTCCAGCGCGGCCAGTCCGCGTCGTTCTCCGACACCGGCACCACGGCGCCCTCCACCGCATCGTGCRCGAACAGGGCCGCGAGCGTGTGCGCGATCAGGGGCGCACCCTCCACCGGGAGATACTGCTTGGGGAGTTCGCCGCCGAAGCGGGTGCCGCGTCCTGCGGCGGGCACGACGGCCCAGAGACGGGCCATCAGGGAAGCGGGTCCGCGGTGGCGGCGTTGCCGGCCRCATCGCCTTCCGCGGCCGGCGCCGGCGCAGCGGGTTCGACCACGCGGTAGAACTTCTCGCCCGGCTTGATCATGCCCAGTTCGCTGCGTGCACGCTCCTCCACCGCCGATTCGCCCGATTTGAGGTCCTCGACTTCGGCGGCCAACGCATCGTTGCGCTCCTGCAGGCCGGCATTCTCGCGCTTCTGCGACTCGACCTGCTGCTCCAGCGCGACGACCTGCCCTGAACTTCCCACACCGAACCAGAACTTGTACTGCAGCCATCCCAGCAGCAGCACGAGGACCAGCAGGAGCCAGGGCGCCTTGCGCATGGATTACTTCTTCAGCGACACGAAGGCGTTGCGGCCGGCGTAGCGCGCCTTGCTGCCCAGCGCCTCTTCGATGCGCAGCAGCTGGTTGTACTTGGCCACGCGGTCGCTGCGGCACAGCGAGCCGGTCTTGATCTGCGTGGCCGTCGTGGCTACCGCGATGTCGGCGATGGTGGTGTCTTCGGTTTCGCCCGAGCGATGCGACACGACGGCGGCGTAGTTCGCGTGGTGCGCCATCGCGATGGCCTCCAGGGTCTCGGTCAGCGTGCCGATCTGGTTGACCTTGATCAGGATCGCGTTGGCCGTGCCGGACTCGATGCCTTCCTTGAAGATCCTCGGATTGGTCACGAACAGGTCGTCGCCGACSAGCTGSACCTTCTTGCCGATCCGGTCGGTCAGCAGCTTCCAGCCCGCCCAGTCGTCCTCGGCCAGGCCGTCTTCGATGGTGATGATGGGGTACTGCGCGGCCCAGTCGGCCAGGAAGTCGACGAACTGCTCGCTGGTCAGGCGCTTGTTCTCGCCCACCAGATGGTACTTGCCGTTGTCGAAGAACTCGCTGGACGCCACGTCCAGGCCCAGCAGCACGTCTTCGCCGGCGGTGTAGCCGGCCTTGCCGATGGCTTCCAGGATGGTGTCCAGCGCTTCTACGTTGCTGCGGAAATCGGGGGCGAAGCCGCCCTCGTCGCCGACCGCCGTGCTCAGGCCGTGGCCCTTCAGCACCGACTTCAGCGAGTGGAAGATCTCGGTGCCCGCCCGCAGCGATTCGGCGAACGAATCGAATCCGACCGGCAACACCATGAATTCCTGGAAGTCCACGTTGTTGTCGGCGTGCGCGCCGCCGTTGATGATGTTCATCATCGGCACGGGCAAGGTCACCTCGCCATTGGACAGGTGCTGCCACAGCGGGACCTTCTTAGACGCGGCCACCGCATGGGCGTTCGCCATCGACACGCCGAGCAATGCGTTGGCGCCCAGACGACCCTTGTTCTCGGTACCGTCCAGGTCGATCAGGCGACGGTCCAGACCCTCCTGGTCGGTGGCGTCGAACCCGTGCAGCGCATTCGCGATGGGGCCGTTGACGTTCTCCACCGCCTTGCGCACGCCCTTGCCCAGGTAGCGGGTCTTGTCGCCGTCGCGCAGTTCCACGGCTTCCTTGGTGCCGGTCGAGGCGCCAGACGGCACCATCGCGCGACCGAAGGAACCGTCTTCCAGCGTGACCTCGGCTTCGAGGGTGGGATTGCCGCGGGAATCGAGGATTTCGCGGGCGTGGATCTTGGCGATGGTGGTCATGGTGTCGATCGGGGGTCCGTGGAGGTGAGTTGTCGTACGAACGTCAAGGTAGCTTGGGTATGGGCGAGGTCGTGCTGGGAAAATCGCACCGAAAACGGATGAACGTCGCGCAGACCTTGTGGCTGACCTGCGCGACCGTAAGAAGGGACAAAGATTAACGCTGTTTTCCCTTCGATATCGGGCGAAGTTACCCAGGGTCCACATGAAGGCGGAGGCGGCGGGGGCGGAATCGGCATGTCGGGGACCGCACGCCACACCACGCCACCCGACAACGTCCCGCGCATTGGTGGGTGGCCCTTCAGGACCTCGACCACTTCGAAGTCGGCGGTCGCAAGGAGCAAGGGACTGCGTGCTTCCTGCGCGCGCTCAGCGTAGTTGTCGAGCCTTGCGACGAAGACCTCATGGCTTTCGCTGAATGCCTTAGCCAAGTCTTGCCGCGGGTCGCCCGAACCCATCTGACAGGCGCCCGCCCGTGGCACCGCCGCCGTTACGGCCACCAGCACAACCAGCATCCCGCCAGTCGCTCGATTCATGGCTTAGACCGTCGACTCCAGGAACCCGTTCTTCTTGGTGATCGAATCCAGCGCCAGCAGCGTTTCCAGCAGCGCTTCCATCTTGTCCAGCGGCCACGCGTTAGGACCATCGGACAGGGCCTTGGCCGGATCCGGGTGGGTTTCGGCGAACAGGCCGGCCACACCGACCGCGACTGCGGCGCGTGCCAGCACCGGCACGAATTCGCGCTGGCCGCCCGAGCTGCTGCCCTGCCCTCCCGGCAACTGCACCGAATGCGTCGCATCGAATACCACCGGGCAACCGGTATCGCGCATCACGCTCAACGAACGCATGTCGCTGACCAGGTTGTTGTAACCGAAGGACGCGCCCCGCTCGCAGACCATGATGTCCTGGTTGCCGGTGGACTTGGCCTTGTCGACCACGGGCTTCATGTCCCATGGCGACAGGAACTGGCCCTTCTTGATGTTGACCGGCTTGCCCGCCGAACAGACTTTCTTGATGAAGTCGGTCTGGCGCACGAGGAAGGCCGGTGTCTGCAGCACGTCGACGACGGCCGCGACTTCGTCCATCGGGGTGTATTCGTGCACGTCGGTGAGTACCGGCACCCCGACCTGCTTCTTCACTGCGTCCAGCACCTTCAGGCCCTCTTCCATGCCCGGGCCGCGRAAGCTGGTGCCSGAGGWGCGGTTGGCCTTGTCGAAGCTGSWCTTGAAGATGAAGTTCATCCCCAGCTTGCCGGTGATTTCCTTCAGGCGGCCAGCGACGTCGATCTGCAGCTGCATCGACTCGATCACGCACGGGCCGGCGATCAGGAACAGGGGCTGGTCGAGCCCGACATCGAATCCACAGAGTTTCATTCACCACTCCTTCGTTGCAGGCGCCGCGGGCGGCGCCGGTGCAGGACAGTTACGCGCGCGCTTCCTTCAACAGCTTGCCGCCCRCCTTCTTTTCGCGGGCGGCGCGGATGAAGCCGACGAACAGCGGATGGCCGTCGCGCGGCGTGGACAGGAACTCAGGGTGCGCCTGGCAGGCCAGGAACCACGGATGCACGGCGCGAGGCAACTCCACCATCTCCACCAGCAGGTCGTCCATCGACTTGGCGGCGATCACCAGGCCGGCGTCCTCCAACTGGGTGCGATAGCGGTTGTTGAACTCGTAACGATGGCGATGGCGCTCGGCCACCACGTCCTTGCCGTACAGGTCTCGCGCCAGCGTGCCGGGCTTCAGGCGCTGCTCCTGCAGGCCCAGGCGCATCGTGCCGCCCAGGTCGGAGCGCTCATCGCGCTTCTCGACATCGCCGGTCGCCGTTCGCCACTCGGTGATCAGGCCGATCACGGGATGCGGCGACTGTTTGTCGTTCTCCGTGCTGTTGGCGTTTTCCAGTCCGGCCACATGGCGGGCGTAATCGACAACCGCCGCCTGCATGCCGTAGCAGATGCCGAAATACGGCAGCTTCTGCTCGCGGGCGAAGCGGGAGGTCAGCACCTTGCCTTCGAAGCCGCGATCGCCGAAGCCACCCGGCACCAGCACGCCGTCCACGCCCTGCAGCAGGGCCATGTCGGTGCCTTCCAGTTCCTGGGCTTCGATCCACTTCAGGTTGACGCGCGTGCGCTGGCGCAGGCCGCCATGCTTCAGGGCCTCGCCCACCGACTTGTACGCATCCTGGTGATCGACGTACTTGCCGACGACGGCGATCGTCACCTCATCCAGCGGATTGAGCGTGGCATCGACCGCGGCTTCCCACTCGGACAGGTCCGCAGCCTGCGCGTTCTCGATGCGGAACTGGCGCAGGACGATGTCGTCCAGGCCCTGCCGGTGCAGGCCCATCGGAATGCGGTAGAGCACGTCCACGTCCGGCACGCTGATGACGGCGCGCTCGGGCACGTTGGTGAACAGGGAGATCTTGCGGCGCTCGGAATCGGGGATCGGCTGCTCGGACCGGCACAGCAGCACGTCGGGCTGGATGCCGATCGAGCGCAGTTCCTTCACCGAGTGCTGCGTGGGTTTGGTCTTCAGCTCGCCCGCCGCCGCCACGTAGGGCACCAGTGTCAGGTGCATGAAGAGCGCCTTCTCGGGGCCGCGCTCGGTGCGGATCTGGCGAATGGCCTCGAGGAACGGCAGCGACTCGATGTCGCCTACCGTACCGCCGATCTCGACCAGCGCCACGTCGAAGCCCTCGGTGGCCTCATCGATGCAGCGGCGGATCTCGTCGGTGATGTGCGGGATCACCTGCACGGTGGCGCCCAGGTAGTCGCCGCGGCGCTCCTTGCGGATCACGTTTTCGTAGATCCGGCCGGTGGTGACCGAGTTCTTGCGACTCAGGCGGGTGCGCACGAAGCGCTCGTAGTGGCCCAAATCCAGGTCGGTCTCGGCACCGTCGTCGGTGACGTACACCTCACCGTGCTGGAACGGGCTCATGGTGCCCGGATCGACGTTGATGTAGGGGTCCAGCTTCATCATCGTGACCTTCAGGCCACGTGCTTCGAGAATGGACGCAAGCGAAGCGGCGGCGATGCCCTTGCCAAGCGAGGACACAACGCCGCCGGTAACGAAAATCAGGGGAGTCATGGGCGGGGCTCCGGAAAGCCATAGTCTACAGGCAACGCGTGTCGCCCGGAAGCGCGACGCCCCGCCGAAGCGGGGCGTCACGTACCTGCGTGCGAGCGCGAAACCCTTGCGGCACAAGGGCTCCGGCAAAGCGGACGTCGGTCAGGGCTTGCGCTCTTCCTCTTCGTCGCCAGTCTTCTTCTGCTGGCCCTCCGCGGCCTTGCGCTGCTTGGCGGCAGCTTCATTGGCGGCACGTCGGCGCGCCTTGGCTTCCGGATCGGAGGGGTCGGCGGTCTGGGTCTGGTCCTGCCTGGGCTTGTCGGCCTCGCTGGCAGTCCGGGATTGTGCAAGGGCCTGGACCGCGAACAACGCGCCGAGGGCGGCGGCAGACAGCAGCAACAGGTTGCGGGGCTTCATGGCAGTGCTCCTCGTGGATGGGGGAAATCTGGGGGCGCCGGTCGGCGTCTCCAAGGGGCATCCCTGTCCGCGCGCGCAGTGTCAGCGCGTGCGACTGAACATGGCAAAAATCCGGCCCAGGCGGCACACTGCCGCACCCTTCGATCCGACAGACGACGTCGCATGCGCTTCTCCTTACGAATGCTCGCCGCCGCCCTGGTGGCCGTGACCCTGCTGGTGCCGACCGCATGGGCGCAACGCGCGCCRTTGCCGCTGAAGGAGGTCCGGCTGGACCAGGTGGCGCAGGATACCCAGCGCACCCACATGGGCGATGACACCATGGAACTGGTCTGGGTCATCCCGCCGGTCTACTGGCATGTCTCGGCCGCCCAGCAGCAAAATCTGTCGGACGCCGACCGCAAGCAGTTCGTTGCACAGCTCGACGACTACCTGCTGGTGGCGATGGTGCGCGGCAAGGTGGGGATGGCAGGCATCGATGCCTTCGCCGACGGCGATGCGCTGTTCGCCGACATGCGCTTCGTCGATGCGGCGGGCACGGTTCACGCGCCCATGGCGTCGTCGAGCATCCCGGCACCGCTGAAGAACCTGCTTTCCATCCTGCGCCCCGTGATGGCCAACATGCTCGGGCCGATGGGCGACAACATGCACTTCGCCGTCCTCGATGCCCGCGATGCGAAGGGCAAGCCGCTGTTCGATCCGGCGGCCGACGGGCGGGTGCAGGTGCGCACGTCCCTCGACACCTACACGTTCCGGACGCCGCTGGGCAGCCTGCTGCCGCCGCGGCAGGACGCCACGACCGGCGAAAGCTTCCCCGGCGACTACCTCTTCAATCCCTACACCGGCGGCGCCCTGCAGGACGCCGCGCCGTCCCGCTGAGACCCCCACGCACCATGAGCAGCCGCTACAACGCCGCCGACATCGAAGTCCTTTCCGGCCTTGACCCCGTCAAGCGCCGGCCGGGCATGTACACCGACACCGCCCGTCCCAACCACCTGGCGCAGGAAGTCATCGACAACGCGGTGGACGAGGCGTTGGCCGGGCATGCCGGCAGCATCGAGGTCACGCTGTACAAGGACGGCAGCTGCGAGGTCAGCGACGATGGCCGCGGCATGCCGGTCGACATCCATCCCGAGGAGAAGATCCCGGGCGTGGAGCTGATCCTCACCCGCCTGCATGCGGGCGGCAAGTTCAGCAACAAGAACTACACCTTCTCCGGCGGCCTCCATGGCGTCGGCGTCAGCGTGGTCAATGCGCTCTCCACGCTGGTGGAGGTGCACATCAAGCGCGAAGGCAGCGAACACCGCATCACCTTCCGCAACGGCGACCGCGCCACGCCGCTGGAAGTGGTGGGCAGCGTCGGCAAGAAGAACACCGGCACCCGCGTGCGCTTCTGGGCCGACCCGAAATACTTCGATACGCCGAAGTTCAATGTGCGCGCGCTCAAGCACCTGCTGCGCGCCAAGGCCGTGCTGTGTCCCGGCCTGAACGTCACCCTCTTCGACGAAGCGACCGGTGAGCGCGACAGTTGGCACTACGAGGACGGCCTGCGCGATTACCTGCGCGGCGAGATGGCCGGCCGCGAACTGCTCCCGCCCGAGTTGTTCGTCGGCCAACTCAAGAAGGACAGCGAAATCGTCGATTGGGCCGTCGCCTGGGTGCCGGAAGGCGAGCTCGTGCAGGAAAGCTACGTCAACCTGATTCCCACCGCCCAGCACGGCACGCACGTCAACGGCCTGCGCAGCGGCCTGACCGACGCGCTGCGCGAATTCTGCGACTTCCGCAACCTGCTGCCGCGCGGCGTGAAGCTGGCGCCTGAGGACGTGTGGGACCGCGTGACGTTCGTGCTCTCGTTGAAGATGACCGACCCGCAGTTCAGCGGCCAGACCAAGGAACGCCTGTCCTCGCGCCAGGCTGCCGGTTTCATCGAGGGCGCGGCGCACGACGCCTTCAGCCTGTGGCTGAACCAGCACGTCGACCTGGGCGAGAAGATCGCGCAGATCGCCATCGAACGCGCCAGCGCACGACTGAAGACCGAAAAGCAGGTCGTCCGAAAGAAAGTCACCCAAGGCCCTGCCCTGCCCGGCAAGCTCGCCGACTGCATCAGCCAGGATCTCTCGCGCACGGAACTGTTCCTGGTGGAAGGCGACTCGGCCGGCGGCTCGGCCAAGCAGGCGCGAGACAAGGATTTCCAGGCGATCCTTCCGCTGCGCGGCAAGATCCTGAACACGTGGGAAGTCGCCAGCACCTCGGTGCTGGCCTCCGACGAAGTGCACAACCTGGCCATCGCCATCGGCTGCGATCCCGGCAAGGACGACATCAGCGGCCTGCGCTACGGCAAGGTGGTGATCCTGGCCGACGCGGATTCCGACGGCCTGCACATCGCCACCCTGATGACCGCCCTGTTCCTGCGCCATTTCCCGGCCTTGTTG
>NZ_JBGFFG010000057.1:0-11668 GCF_056175765.1 Pseudoxanthomonas sp. LjRoot204_2
AGGGCGGGTGGGTATTACCAGTCGAAGCCGAAGGAGAGCTTGAAGGTGCGGGTGGGTTCGAAAATCTCGATGCCCGTGCGGTTACCCAGGTTCGGATTGACCGGGCCGCGCCCACCGTTGCCCGTACCGTACGCGCCGTCGTACTGATTCCAGTTCCTCCAGTTGAACGCGTTGATCAGATCGACCCGGACCTTGAAGCTCAGGTCCGTGCCGGTATGCCACCGCTTCTCGGCTGCAAAGTCGAACTGCTTGAAGCCGATGGTGCCATTGGGCGTATACGGATCGTAGAAGCACAGATAATTGGCTGCAGGCGCAGGCAGCGAATTCAGGCAGTTCGTACCGGATTTCGGAATCGGTGTTGCCAGCACCAGTTTGCCGCTGAACACGACATCCCAGCCCGGCGAGTAGATGCCACTCAGGACAAGGCGATGCTTCGGCACGCCGGTCGAGGTGTACATCTGGTCATTCGCGAAAGCGTAGTCGAAGAGATAAGTCTCGCCAGTCGATGCGTTCGGGCGATTCTCTTCCGCATCGCTGTAGGTATATGCCGCATTGAAGCCCCACGGCGATTCCGCCGTATACGGCTTGTCGATGGAGAGCAGCAGCGAATTCAGGTTGTACTCGAAGCCGTTGTCTCCGAGGATCAGACTGCCGTAACCGGGGATGGCGAAGCCGAACGGCGCCCCGCCCCATGTCTGGCCCAGCGCCTCGAACTCATGGAACGTTCCATTCGGACGCCTGTTGCCCAAATGGGAGTAAATGCCGTCGCGACTGCGTATATGGGAGAGCGTGACCGACGTGTTCCAGTCGAGGCCCCACAGCGAGACGATGTTGCGCATGCCCAGGCTGAACTGGTCGGAATACGGGGTCTTGAGATCGTTATTGAGCAGATTGACCTCGCCGCCCGCCGTCGGATTGGCGGCGCTGTAGGCGTCCAGGCCTGCCTGAGTCAGCAACGCGCTATTGAAAGGAATGCAACTTGCGCTGGCGGCACAGGGATGCAGTGGCGTCGGGAAACGGATGCTGTAAGTGGTGAACGCACCGCCGTAGTATTCGCGCGCCATGTAGTCGAACAGATTGCGGTCGTACGCGCGGCCTGCACCACCGAAGATCACATGACGCTGATCGCCGGTCAGGTCATAGGAGAAGCCCAGGCGTGGCTGGATGGCCCCCTTGAAGTCCTTGCGATTGCTGCCATCGCTGATGTAATCCTCGATGTCGTAGTCGGTATCGCGGATGTTGGTCCAGCCACGCAACGCGGTGGCGATGCGGGGATCAAGGCGATAGTCGGTGTAACTCGGGATTTCTTCGTAGTCCCAGCGCACGCCAAGGTTGAGTGTCAGCTTGTCAGTGACGGCCCAGTCGTCCTGGAAGTAGATGCCGAACTGCTTGTTGGCGGACTCCACGAACGGGTCACGACCGAGACGCGCTGTCGTGAACTCGATGCGGTATGGCTGCGTCAGGCTTTCGTTGACGTCGTACCAGTAGCGCGGATAGGGCGGGAACTGCTGGAACGCCGTCAGGTCGACCCGCTTGTACTTGATGCCGGCCTTGAGGGTGTGTCCCTCCCACCCGTAGAACGTGAAGTCATTCTGCAGCGACCAGCCTTTCTGGCCTTTGTCCTGGAAATTGGGTCCGCCGCCGGCATTCAGCACGACCAGGTCCAATTGGCTCGGATTACGCGGATTGACGATGGTGTAACGGCTGCTGGGCGCATTCACCAACGGAGAGGGGTTGTAGGACGATTCCTCGAAGGTGATGTGCGCGTCATTCATCCAGCGCTCGGCCGAGTAGACCGATCGAAGGTCGTAACGCGTCTCATCGTTGACCAGGCCGGTACCGGCCTCGGGCAGGTTGACGCCACCGATGCCCGAAACACCGACTTCGTCGCGCCGGCGTGCCGAGAACTCCACCAGGTGATTGTCGCTTGCCTGCCAGCTCAACTTTCCGAAGTAGGTATCCTGGTTGAAGGGACGGCTGTAGAGATTGTCGTACGGCGCAAGGATCTGCGACGGCAGGTTGGCGCCGGCAGCGTCCGTGGGCAGCAGCATGAGCGCAGGGCGGAGGATGTCCTTCGCCTCGTAAGTAACGAAGAAATGCAGCTTGTCGCGAATCAGGGGGCCACCGACCGAAAGCCCATACTGCTCCACACGCTCGATGGCTTCGGCCCCCAAACGCTTCTCTTGGGGCGTCGGACTTTGCCATTTCTCGCTGGTGCGATCCCAGAAGAAACTTCCACTGAACTCGTTGGTGCCTGACTTCGTAACGGCAGTGACCGCCGCACTGCTGATCTGGTCGTACTCGGCCTTGTAGTTCGACGTGATGACCTTGTACTCGCCGATGGCGAGTTGCGGGAACGGATTGCCTTCACTGTCGTCCTGTCCGGTGATGCCACCCGGGGTGACGTAGTTCTTCTGGCCCACGCCGTCGATGTAGACATTGATGTTGCTGGCGCCTTGCGCGCCACTGCGAAGTTGGCTCTCCTGCCCGCTCGGCGGCGTGGTGAAGAGCATGCCCGGCACGGTGTCCGCAAACGCGAGGAAATTGCGCGAATTCTGCGGCAGCAGTTCGATCTGCTTGTTGGACACGTAGGTCGCGACTTCCGACGTCTTTGTCTCCACCAGCATCGGCGCGGTCACGCGAACCGTATCGAGCGTGGTGGCGTYGCCGGCGGGCGCCTGGGCGGCGGATCCCTCAAGATTCAAGGTTGCCGTCTGGCCGACCGCCAACGTCACCGCACGGCTGCTGGTCTGCCCGCCGGCCGTCACCTCGATGCGGTACGCACCGGGCGGCAAACCACCGATGTTGTAGCTGCCATTGGTCGCCTTCGCACTGCGGGTGAGACCGGTATCCACGTTGATCACGGTGACGGTGGCATCGCTGGCAACCGCGCCTCGCAGCGTGGCGGACGTCGACTGCGCAAGCGCATGGGGTGCCGCCATCGCCAGGCAACTCGCCAGTGCGCAGGACAACAGTTTGCGATTGAGTTGGAACGTGTTGCGGCCGTGATGCTTCATGCGGTCTCCCCTCCAGGATGGGTACAACGTTTGCGACACTCATGCCGCGTGTAATCGATTACATCTTTCGCACCAAAAAAGCGGCATCGCTGCCGTGTACCGTGACGCTCCCCGCGCCCGTCCGTCTGATGGATGTGCCGGACACGCCCGCAGGCATGCCGCTTCGTGGCGTTGTCGCGTGCCAGAGAAAATCCACGGGATGGGCCATGCGTTGACGGCTCAATGACCAGGCAGGACGTCGCGTCATGACCTGCCACCCTTTGCGCGCCTCGCAGGTGAGCCACCCGTGCGTCATGTCCGCCCTCCACGGCTGACCTTCACTGTAGGCAATGTAACCGTTTTCAGCAGGGGTGGCAAAAGCGTTCTTGCGATCCCCTTCGCGCCTTGCAGGCCGCGGACAAAAAGGGAAAATTCCAGCCGTTTTCTGCTGCATCGCAACGTAGATTCGTGGCGTGTCCAGCTCCCAGCACTCGCCCCACGCCCGCCCTCACGACACCGTCGCAGGGGCCCGGCAATGACGGTCGATGAAGGCCTGATGCTTGGGCATGGCCTGCACGCATCGCTGGAGCGTCTCGCGGACACTGGCCACCAACCGAACCACATCCTCCTCCGGCATGCGATCCACAAGGGGCGAATACGCATGCGGCACGATCCGCTGCCCCAACATCACCTGCACCCAGCTCTGCAGCGCGAAGAATTCCTCGCCGTCACGGTAGAAGCGCCCGGTAGCGCGGAACAGGTCCAGGTTCGCCTGCAACGTATCGGGAATCGGCATGTCCCGGCATCGCCGCCAGAAAGGCTCGTCGCGTTCGACGGCCTTGTAATGCAGTATCAGGAAGTCGCGGATATGGTCGTATTCGAAGTGGGTACGCGCGTTGTAGCGCGCCACCAGCCCCGGATCCATGTCGCGATGCGGGAACATGTCCAGCAGGCGCAGGATGCCGGTCTGGATAAGCAGCAGGCTGGTGGATTCCAGCGGCTCCATGAACCCGCTGGCCAATCCGATGGCGACGACATTGCGGTTCCAGAACTGCTTCCGCTTGCCGGTGACGAAGCGCAGGGGCCGCGGCTCTGCCTGCGGCTTTCCGTCGAGGTTGCCCAGCAGCGTTCCGATCGCCTCGTCTTCGCTCATGAAATCGCTGCAGTAGACCATGCCGTTGCCGGTGCGGTGCTGCAACGGAATTCGCCATTGCCAGCCGGCGGTACGCGCGGTGGATCGCGTGTAAGGCGTGGGATCGCCGACGCGGTCGCAGGGAACGGCGACCGCACGGTCGCAGGGCAGCCAGTGGCTCCAGTCCTCGTAACCGGTCTGGAGCGCCTGTTCGATCAACAGCCCGCGGAAGCCGGAGCAATCGATGAAGAGGTCGCCGGTGACGCGGCGACCGTCTTCCATTACCACAGCGCTCACGAATCCCGTTTCCGGCACCCGTTCCACGTCGACCACCTTTCCTTCCACCCGCTCGACACCCAAGCGTTCGGCGAATGCGCGAAGGTAGCGGGCGTACAGCGTCGCATCGAAGTGATAGGCATACGCGACGTTGGCGAGCGGCGACGTCGGCGGTACGTCGTTGGCGCCGGGCAGGAACCGGTCTTCGCGCGACGCGAGCGTCTGCAACTGATAGGAGCCGATATCGCCCACGTCCTTGCCTGCCAGCAGCAGGCGCAGCCAGTAGTGATGGAAAGCGGCGGGGCCGGGATCGTGGCCGACCGTTCCGAAGCCGTGCATATAGCGGTCGCCGACGCGCGCCCAGTCGCGGAACTCGATGCCGAGCTTGAAGGTGCCCTGCGTGGCACGCACGAACTCGGCCTCATCCAGCCCGAGTGCCTGCGCGTTGAACGTTCGGATGTGCGGCACGGTCGCTTCGCCGACGCCGACGATGCCGATCTCGTCCGACTCCACCAGCCGCACCTTGCAGCTTCTGTCCAGATGCCGGACCAGTGCCGACGCCGCCATCCAGCCGRCGGAGCCACCGCCCACCACGACGACCTCGCGAATCGCATTCCCGTCCATCTCCCCTCCCCCATATGACGGGACCCGCTTGCGCGGGTCCCGAACATGACCGATGACGCCGTCCTGTTACCAGGTCAGACGTGCACTAACGAACAGCGTACGCGGCGGCGTGTAGCTCGTGACGCCGAGCCCGGAACTGACCACGCTCGTTTCGGGATCGTAAACGCCACCGGTACCAAAGGCGGTACGGTATGTGCTGTAGTTCGCCGCGTTAGTTACGTTGATCATGTCGGCGCGGACCTCGAACGTCATGTCCTCTGCGATATCGAAGCGCTTGGACAGCGAAAGGTCAAGCTGCTTGGTGCCGAGCGTGCCGGGAGTATCAACCGACACGATCAACGGCGGCACGGGCGTCGCGGAACCGTACTCCCACCAACCCACGACGAGATTACCTGGCGGCGGCGTAGCCAGTGTGACCTTGGCGGATGCAGTGATGCCCCATGGCAGATCGTAGATACCGGTCATCACCAAGCGATGCCGCGAAACCGCCTTCAGATCGATGAAGGGATAGTCCTCAATGGTGGCTGCGTCGAAAGAATAATGTTCGTCGCCACCACGATTGCCCTTTGCACGCGAGAACGTATACGCAGCAGTGAAGCCCCAGCCCGACTCTTCGGTGTACGGCTTATCTGCCGACAGCAGCAATTGCGTCGTCTTTGTCTCGATGCCGTTGTCGCCAAGGATGAGTGAGCCGAAGCCGGGCGGCGAGTGCTCCCACGGCTGGGCGATATCGTTGGCGTTCCAGGACGGCGCATCGTAGAAGTTGCCATTCGGGTAGCGGTTGCCCAGGGTGAAAACAAATCCTTCCTTGCTATGAACATATGCCACCGTCGCCGACGTGTTCCATTCGCCGATCGTGCCACGGATGCCCAACGAGTATTGGTCGGAATACGGCGTGACCAAATCGTTGTTCATCAGGTCGATCTCGCCATTGCGGTTGCGCGCGTCGACCAGCGAATAGAGCTCATCCATGCCATTGAGGTACCGCGGATCCCAGTTGACGCAAGTAGCAGATATGGGCGCGCAACCCGAGCTCTCGACGAAGTTGATCCGGTACGTCGAAAGTGCCGACTTAACCTGCTCAAGACCCATGTAGTCGTACAGGTTGCGGTCGTAGCTACGCCCCGCACCGCCAAACAGCACCCAGCGTTCGTCGCCGGTCAGATCGTACGAGAAGCCCAGACGGGGCGCCCAGTTGTTTTTGTCTGCCTTACGGTTGTTGCCGGTACTGATGTAGTCCTCGATGTTGACGCCGCCGGCGCGCAGCTGGTCCGCGTAGACGCCGCCCGAGTTGCTACCCGTACCAGGACCATACAGTGCATCGACAACCTCCTGGGGCGTCTGGAAATCCAAGTAGGACGGAATTTCCTCGTAGTCCCAACGCAAGCCAAGGTTCAGCTGCAGGCGATCTGTGACATCCCAGTCATCCTGGATATAGAGCCCATACTGTTTCGCCTTGGTAGTGACGATCGGCGAGGCCCCTTCGAACGGAGCGTTGAAGTTCACTTGATAAGGAATCGTGTTCGTGCCGATCGGCAGGTACGCGCTCGGCGTCTCCGACCCGTCGTTGACCGCGTAACGGAAGGTCGGATTGATGGCGGAGTTCTCGCTCTGCGTCAATTCGACCGACTTGTACTTCACACCCATTTTGACAACATGGTCGCCCATCCACTCGAACGAGTTGAACGTCAAGTCGTTCTGGAACGCAGGGCCCTTCTGGCCTTTACGTTGGATCGACAGCGCGCTGGTCGAGTCACTGGTAATCAGCACCTCGCTCTCGCGCAGCCCGCGCGTGAAGACTGACTGGTTGCCAATAATGTAAGCAGCGGGGTTGAACAGCGCATCCTCATACGTCACGCGCGCTTCGTTGAGGTACGAGTCTCCATAGTGCATCCAGCGCAGGTCGTATCGCTTCTCGGTATTGAAATTGACCTTTGCAGCGCTGTCCGTCGTGGTGCCGCCATTACCGCTGACAGCCTCTTCATCGCGATACTTGGCGGAAAGCTCAAGGCGGTCGTTGTCACCGACATCCCAACTGATCTTTGCGAAGTAGAGATCCTCTGCGAACGGCGACGTCGTGGGCCCGTACTGCGCACGGATGCGATCCGGCAGGAAATCCTGATAACTGCCCCGGTTCGAAGGCACCGCCACCGGATCGACGTTCAACACGAAGTCCTTGGCTTCGTAACTGAAGAAGAAATGCATCTTGTCCTGGATGATCGGGCCACCCAGCGCGAAACCGTATTCGTTCTGCTTGGTCTTGTCCTTCTCGGTACCAGCAGCCTCTTCGCCGACGGTCCGCTGGCGCATTGAGGTATTCGTGTAACGCGTGAACACCTCACCCTTGAACTCATTGGTACCCGACTTGGTCTGGGCGATGACGGCGGCTGAGCCCACCTGATCGAACTCCGCCTTGTAGTTGGAGGTCACGACCTTGTACTCGCCGATCGCCAGTTGCGGAAACGGATTGCCCGCACTCTGGTCTTGGCCCGACACGCCACCGGTCATCACATAATTCTTCTGACCAACGCCATCGATATAGACATTGATCGCGCTGGTCTTTTGAGCACCGCCGCGCAGTTGCGACTGGCCATTGCTCTGCGAAGTGGTGAACTGCATGCCCGGCACGGTATCGGCGAACTCAAGGAAGTTGCGCGTGAGCTGCGGGACGGTGTTGATCTGCTTGAGCGACACGTTGGTGCCGACTTCAGAGGTTTTGACCTCTTGGAGCGGCGGTGCGGAAACCCGCACGGTGTCCAGCGTAGTGGCATCACCAGTGGGTGCCGCAGGCGCAGCGCCGGCAAGATCCAGGCTCACCGACGTCGCGACCTGCAGGGTCACCGTGCGTTCGGTGCCACCCGAGGAAACCTTATAGGTACCCGGCGGCAACCCTACCAACGCGTAGCTGCCGTCGGCGGTAGCTGTCACCTGACGCTTGCTGCCAGTAGCAGTGTTGACCGCCGTGACCTGCGCGCCAGCGTCAGCCTTGCCGCGCAGCGTGGCGTTGGACGACTGCGCGATCGCGTGGCCGCTCGCCACGACCAGCACGCTGGCCAGTGCGCACGTCAGCAGTTTGCGCTTGGGTTGGAACATGTTCCGGTTGCGCTGTTTCATTGGCTCTCCCTCCAAAGATTGATGTGGTGCATATCGGCTTGATGCCGCTTGTAATCGATTACATCCCCGCCCAAAAAAAAGCGGTCCTGTCTCTACCTAAGTCTTTGCGTGGCGGCCCTCTCCCACACTCGAAGCCCGGACGATCAGTTCTGGAATCAGCATGGCGGACGGCGCGACGCGCGCGCCGTCGGAATCGATCGCATCCAGCAGGCGGCTCATCGCCTGTCCACCCAGCTCCGCGATACTGACGCGCATCGTGGTCAAGGTCGGGTGAACGAAACGCGCCAGCGGAATGTCGTCGAAACCGGCCAGCGCCACATCCTGCGGGACGCGCACGCCGGCCTCGTTGAAAGCGTACAGGCAGCCCAGTGCCGTCATGTCGTTGGCGGCGAAGACGGCCTGCGGCCGGTCCGCCGACTGCGCCATGCGCTTGCCGGCCTCATAGCCCGAAGACTCACTGAAGTCGCCGGCGAATTCCTGCGGTGGCGTCCCCGGCACGAAACGCGCCATGGCATCGCGGTAACCGCGCAGGCGTTCGCGCGCATCGAAGTTGCCCTCGGGGCCACCGATGAAGGCGATGCGGCGGTGCCCGGCGTTCGCCAGGTGTTCCACCATTGCCACGGCAGCGCCGTAGTTGTCGATGGTCAATGCAGGATAGGACGCATCCTGCACGTCGGTATTGATCAGCACGACCGGCAGGGAGGACGGCAGGTTGTCGACGAGGAAGCCAKGACGGTCGCTGTACGGGGACAGCACCAGCAATCCGTCGACGCGGCCCCGCATCGCACGCAGCGCCTCGCCCTGCTCTTCCGGGTGACCGTGGTAACTGGAGACCAGCAGATGTTGGCGACGCGCGCGGGCGACCTGGTCGATGCCGCGTACCAGTTCCGAGAAGAACTCACCGTACAGATCGGGCAGGACCACGCCAATGGTCTGCGTGCGCCGGCTGCTCAGGCTGCGCGCAGCGGCGTGTGGCTGGTAGCGGAGGCGGTCGGCGGTGGCGAGCACCTGCTGGCGGACGGACTCGGCGACATTCTCGTGGCCATTCAACGCACGCGACACGGTGGCGACGGAAACCCGCGCCTCACGTGCGACGTCCTTGATGGTGACCGAGGTTCGCGCCATTCCCCGCCCCTCCGCGGTGATGACTGCTGCAAGTGGCGCGGACTGTAACCGTTTTCACGGAAACGTGTAAAGCCCGCGTTATTCGACACGCAAACCCTCGGAAATTCATGCACTTGAATGAACCTCCGAGCGACCGGGAACATTTTGCATTGCAGCATGATCCGCTGCTGCAATTCCCACTTTTACTTCGGCACGACCTCGAATGCGGCATCGCGCGTGCGATCGGAACTGCCACCGACGAAGACCGTGAACGTGCCGGGTTCCACCACCCGCTGCATGCGATCGTCGTACATCGCCAGATCCTCGAAGCCGAGCTCGAACGTGACAACCTTCGACTCGCCCGGCGCCAATGCCACCCGCTGGAAACCCCGCAGCTGCTTCACCGGACGGGTGATGCTGGCAACGTCGTCGCGCACGTAGAGCTGCACCACCTCTTCACCTGCGCGCTTGCCGGTGTTGCTGACGCGCACGCTGACGCGTTGCCGCAGATCGCCGAGCTTCAGCGTCGGCGATGCCACGCTGGGCGCGTCGTAGCGGAACGTCGTATAGCTGAGGCCATGGCCGAACGCGTAGAGGGGCGTCCACGGGACGTCGAGGTACTTGCTGGTGTACTTCTCTTCCTCGCGCGGCGGACGGCCGGTGTTCTTGTGCGCGTAGTAGATCGGCACCTG
This sequence comes from Pseudoxanthomonas sp. LjRoot204_2, assembly GCF_056175765.1. Classification (NCBI taxonomy): domain Bacteria; kingdom Pseudomonadati; phylum Pseudomonadota; class Gammaproteobacteria; order Lysobacterales; family Lysobacteraceae; genus Pseudoxanthomonas; species Pseudoxanthomonas sp. LjRoot204_2. The sequence goes on from NZ_JBGFFG010000057.1 coordinate 9,939, forward strand.
ACCGACGTTGTGCGGGAACGTCACCGRCAGCTTGGCGGACGGATTGACGTCGCCGAACAGCACGTCGGTAATCGCATGGCCGCCCTCCACGCCCGGGAACCAGGCTTCGAGGATGGCCGGCACCTTGCCCTTCAGGCGACCGATCGACAGCGGCCTGCCGTTCAACAGCACCACCACCACCGGTTTGCCGGTCGCTGCCACCGCCAGGGCGAGCTGCTCCTGGACACCCGGCAGGTCCAGCGTCGTGCGGTTGTTCGCCTCGGCGCTCATGTCCGGATGTTCGCCGAGGAACATCACCACCGCGTCGGCATTCTGCGCCGCCGCCACCGCTTCGGCGAAGCCGGACGTATCCTGGCCATCGATCTCGGCGCCCTTCGCCACGGTGATGCGGGTGCCATTGCCGAGCGTGGCCTTCAGGCCTTCCAGCGGCGTGACGGCATCTTCTTCCTTGCCCGCCACCGCCCAGTTGCCCAGCATCGCGCGGCGGTGATCGGCCAGCGGCCCGATCACCGCCAGCGTGCGCACGGACTTGGACAGCGGCAGCACGTCGTTGTCGTTTTCCAGCAGCACCAGCGACTTCTGCGCCATCCGGCGCGCATCGGCGCGATGCGCAGGGGTCAGCGTCATCGCGCGCTCGTGGGCACCATCCGGCGTGCAGGAGCGGTAGGGATCGTCGAACAGGCCCAGCCGGTACTTCGCGTTGAGCACGCGACGCACGGATGCATCCAGTTGCGCCATCGGCACCCTGCCCGCCTTAACTTCGGCGGGAAGATCCTTCACGTAGATCTGGCTGACCATGTCGACATCCACGCCGGCCCGCAAGCCCAGCGCGCCGGCCTGCTTGCGGTCCGCGGCGATGCCGTGCGGCATCAGCTCCATCACACCGGTGTAGTCGCTGACCAGCAGCCCATCCCAGCCCCACTCCTTGYGCAGCAGGTCCTCGATCAGCGGCCGGTGCGCGTGCATCGGGACGCCGGCTATCTCGTTGAAGGCCGCCATGATCGATTGCGCACCTGCATCCACGGCAGCCTTGAACGGCGGCAGGTAGAGCTCGTGGAGCGTGCGCTCGGAAATGTCGGCGACGTTGTAGTCGCGCCCCGCCTCGGCCGCGCCATAGGCGACGAAATGCTTGGCGGTGGCGAGCACCGCATCCGGCTTGCGCAGGTCGTCGCCCTGGAAACCGCGCACACGCGCGGCCGCCAGCACCGAACCCAGGTAAGGGTCCTCGCCTGCGCCCTCGACCACCCGGCCCCAGCGCGGATCGCGCGAGATGTCGACCATCGGCGCATAGGTCCAGTGGATGCCATGCGCCGACGCTTCGATCGCGGCGACGCGGGCGGCATGCTGCACTTCCGCGGGGTCGAAGCTGGCCGATTCGCCCAGTGGCACCGGGAACACGGTGCGGTGGCCGTGGATGACGTCGTAACCGAACAGCAGCGGAATGCCGAGCCGGGACTCTTCGACGGCGATCTTCTGCAGGCGGCAGGTCAACGCCGCGCCTTGGGTTCCGAGGTACGAGCCGATCTCGCCACGCCGGATCTGGTCCTCGTTGCCGGCCATGGCCGCCGGGCCCGTGTTGTTGCCGACGCCTGGCGGCTGGTTCAGCTGGCCCAGCTTTTCCTCCACCGTCATCTTCGCCAGCAGGGCGTCGACGAACGCCTTCTCTTCGGGCGTGGCATAGACCGGAGGCGTCGCAACGGCGGGCGCCGACAAGAGCGCGGCGAACATCC
>NZ_JBGFFG010000058.1:0-11631 GCF_056175765.1 Pseudoxanthomonas sp. LjRoot204_2
GTCCTGCACCACTACGTGCAGCAGGTAGTCCATGTCGCCGGTGAGCGCGTAGCAGGCGACCACCTCGTCCCAGGCCTGCACGCGATCGCCGAACTGCTGGACGCTGGCCGGGTCGTGCCGCTCCAGCTGCACGCGCACGAAGGCCTGCAGGCCCAGGCCCACCGCCTTGGGGTCGACCCGCGCGGCATAACCGGCGATCACCCCGGTCGCCTCGAGCCGCTGGATGCGGCGCAGGCAGGCCGACGGCGACAGGTTCACCTGGGCGGCGATGTCGGYGTTGGTGGCCCGGCCTTCGCGCTGCAGCAGGGCCAGCAGGCGCAGGTCGGTGCGGTCGAGGGAGGCGGCTTCGGTCATTTCGTGCGAATCCTAGCGCATTCATGCAATTTCATTGCGCCATTGATCGGCATGGGCGCAACTTCGCAAGCCTGTTGCGTGGATCTGCCGCTAGGATCGTCGGATCACAGCGTTTTCCCGGGGAGCCCCATGAACGAGCCGCGCCGCGTCGAGCACCAGCAGACCGACAAGGGCTACGTGCCGGTCTACACCACCGCCATCGTCGACCAGCCGGCCCAGTACCCGGCCGACGACCATGCGACCTGGGGCACCCTGTACGAACGCCAGCGCGCCCTCCTGGTGGGCCGGGCCTGCGACGAGTTCCTGCAGGCACAGGACGCCATGGGCATGGCGCCGGACCGCATCCCCAGCTTCGACGACCTCAACGAGGTGCTGCGCGCCACTACCGGCTGGACGCTGGTCGGCGTGGAAGGGCTGTTGCCGGAGCTGGAGTTCTTCGACCACCTCGCGAACCGCCGCTTCCCGGTGACCTGGTGGATCCGCCGCCCGGACCAGATCGACTACATCGCCGAACCGGACCTCTTCCACGACCTGTTCGGCCACGTGCCGCTGCTGATGAACCCGGTGTTCGCCGACTACATGGAGGCGTACGGCAAGGGCGGCGTGAAGGCGCACGGCATCGGACCGGACGCGCTGCAGCACCTGACGCGCCTGTACTGGTACACGGTGGAGTTCGGCCTGATCAATACGCCGGACGGCCTGCGCATCTACGGCGCCGGCATCGTCTCGTCGAAGGGCGAGTCGCTGTACTCGCTGGAATCGGACGCGCCCAACCGCATCGGCTTCGACCTGGAGCGGATCATGCGCACGCGCTACCGCATCGATACGTTCCAGAAGACCTACTTCGTGATCGACAGCTTCGAGCAGCTGATGAACGCTACCGCGCCGGACTTCACGCCGATCTATGCGCGGCTGGACGCGCAGGACGCCGTCCCGGCCGGCGACGTGCACGTCGACGACCGCGTGTTCCACCGCGGCACGGGCGAAGGCTGGGCGGACGGCGGCGACGTCTGACCCGCGCCGTACAATCGCGGGCCTCCCTCTCCGGTTCGGATGCCCCATGCTGCGACGCCTGTTCCCGCTGATCGTCCTCTGCGCGCTGTCGTGCGTCTCCAGCGCCGCGTTCGCTCGCAACTGCGCGATCACGGTGGAGGCGACGGACATGATGACCTTCAACCTGAAGACCATCCGCGTGCCGGGCGACTGCGCGCAGCTGCGGGTGACGCTGAAGCACGTCGGACGCATGCCCGCGCAGGCGATGGGGCACAACTGGGTGCTGACGGAAACGCGCCATCACCGCGACGTCGGCCTGGCCGGCGGCCGGATGAAACTCGCCGACGACTATCTGCCCCGCAACGACGCCCGCGTGATCGCGCACACGCGCATCATCGGCGGCGGACAGACCGCCGAGGTGGTGTTTCCCACCGCGCGTCTGCGCAAGGGTGGGGCGTACACGTTCTTCTGCTCGTTTCCGGGGCACTGGAGCATGATGAAGGGTGCGCTGGTCTTCGAATGACGTGAGCCAGGGCGGGCCCGAGCAGGACGGGCCGGCGGCCGGCGTTGGTATGATGCGCGCCGGTCCTGCGACGGGATTCACGATGGCCTCTGCCGAAGCCTTGTGGCGCTGGCTGCGCCAATGGCGCCGCGAACACCTGCAGGTGGATCGCGTCGCCGTATTGCGCAATGTCGACGAGAACGGGCAGCTGGGGCCGCGCTACGCGTTCATGACCGTCATGGCGTGCGGAATCGCCACGCTCGGCCTGCTGCAGAACTCGGTGGCGGTGATCATCGGCGCGATGCTGATTTCGCCGTTGATGGGGCCCATCGTCGAACTGGGCATGTCGCTGGCCACCTTCGACTTCCGCAGCCTGCGCGAGTCGCTCAAGACCTTGGCGGTGGGCACGGCGGTGGCGCTGGTGACCGCGACCGCGATCGTGCTCGTCTCGCCGCTGCAGGAGGCGACGCCCGAGATCCTGGCGCGCACCGAACCCACGCTGTTCGACCTGCTGGTGGCCGTGTTTTCCGGCCTGGCCGGTGCCTACGCCACCATCACCCGCAAGGGCGAGACCATCGTCGGTGTAGCCATTGCGACCGCGCTGATGCCCCCGCTGGCCGTCGTGGGCTTCGGCATCGCCACCTTGAACGCCAGCATCGCCGGCGGTGCCCTGTTTCTGTTCATGACCAACCTGCTGGCGATCGCCCTGTCGGTCACGATCATGGCGCGCTGGTACCAGTTCGGGGGGGACGATTCCCCGAAGCAGACCGCCTGGCAGGCCAGCATGATCGTCGGCACGTTCGTGCTGCTGTCGATTCCCCTGGGCCTGGCGCTGCGGGATATCGCTGCGCGGGGCTTCGCGGACCGCACCATCCGCAACGTGATGGATGAAGCCGCACGAAGCCAGGGTGGCCAGCTCACCACGTTGCGTGTGGAGCGCAACGATGACGTGCTGCGCGTCGACGCCGTGATGCTGTTGCCCCGACATCGGCCGCAGCTCGACCGCGAACTCGAACGCAAGCTCGAGCCGCTGCTCGCCAAACCCGTCGAGGTGTCCTTGCGCGAGCTACTGACCGCCGACGAGAAGGCGCTGGCAAGCGAGCAGGCATCGTTGGCGCAGCTCCGGGAGAGCGTAGTGCGCCTGCAAGGCGTCGCCGAGCGCGACGCAGCCCAGAGGAGCGCCGGTACGCGCGCGACCGAAGCCATGCATCAGCAGGCCATCGCGCACTTCGGGAAGCTCGATGTTCTCGAAGGTGGCCAGCAGGCGCGCTGGCAGCTCAACGCGGCCGGCGGCCTCGATATCGTGCAGGCGCGTCGTCTTGAACAGGCGCTGGCGGGCAACGAGGCGGGCGCGCTTCAGGTGGAGGTCGTCCCGGCGCTGCAGGCGCTGCCGCCGATCACGTTCGGCGATGAACGGTCCGAACTGGACGCCGAGGCCGCCACACGCGTGGAAGCCATCGCGTGGGCATTGCAGCGCTGGGGCGTGGATCGCATCCGCGTCGATGGCTTCGCAGGCAATGACGCGGCGTTGGCCCTGGCGCGTGCCGAGAGCGTCGCTGCCGCACTTGAAAAGCTCGGCATCCGCGGCGCCACGGCCCGCGCGGTGCCGGGGGCCGATGCACGCAGTGCCGCGGCCAGCGAGGGGGCGACGGTGCTGCGGGAGGTCCGCGTCCGGCCCGCGACGCTCTAACGGCGGACGCCGCCTCCCGTGGGCATGTTGACGATGAGTGTCAACGGATCGAAGGAAAGCACGGCGACATCCACGGGTCTGCCGCGCCTGCGGTAGGTCGACGCGCATAATGACGGCTCGCGCGCGTGCATTGCGCCGCGCGCCTCGTTCACAGCAGACGGCACGCCATGAATACCGATTTCCGCACCTCGCTCCCGGGCACCGCGCTCGACTACTTCGACGCGCGCGCCGCGGTCGATGCCCTGCAACCCGGCGCCTGGGCCACGCTGCCGTACACCGCGCGCGTGCACGCGGAGAACATCGTCCGCCGCGCCGATCCCGCGCGCCGCGACGACTACCTGCGGCAGTTGGTCGAACGCCGCCGCGACCTGGATTTCCCGTGGTTTCCGGTACGCGTGGTCTGCCACGACATCCTCGGCCAGACGGCGCTGGTGGACTTGGCCGGCCTGCGCGATGCGATCGCCGACATGGGCGGCGACCCGGCGCAGGTGAACCCGGTGGTGCCCGTGCAGTTGATCGTCGATCACTCGTTGGCAGTGGAGTGCGGCGGCTACGACCCGGATGCGTTCGCGAAGAACCGCGCCATCGAGGACCGCCGCAACGAAGACCGCTTCCACTTCATCGACTGGACGAAGCTGGCGTTCAAGAACRTCGACGTGATTCCGCCGGGCAACGGGATCATGCACCAGATCAATCTGGAGAAGATGTCGCCGGTCRTGTACGTGCAGGACGGCGTCGCTTTCCCGGATACCTGCGTGGGCACGGACAGCCACACGCCGCATGTCGATGCCTTGGGCGTGATCGCCGTCGGCGTGGGCGGACTGGAAGCGGAGAACGTCATGCTCGGCCGCGCCTCGTGGATGCGCACGCCGGACATCGTCGGCGTCGAACTGCAGGGCAGGCCCGCGCCCGGCATCACCGCGACCGACGTGGTGCTGGCGCTGACCGAATTCCTGCGAAAGGAAAAGGTCGTCGGCGCCTACCTCGAATTCCGGGGCGAGGGCGCGGCGGCGCTGACCATCGGCGACCGCGCGACGATTTCCAACATGGCGCCCGAGTACGGCGCCACGGCGGCGATGTTCTTCATCGACGACAACACGCTGGACTACCTGCGCCTGACCGGCCGCAGCGACGAGCAGGTCGCGTTGGTCGAGACCTATGCGAAGACCGCCGGCCTGTGGGCCGATGACCTGCAGACCGCGCAGTACGAGCGCACGCTGCGGTTCGACCTGTCCACCGTCGTGCGCAACATGGCCGGCCCGTCGAATCCGCACAAGCGCCTGCCCACCAGCGCGCTGGCCGAGCGCGGCATCGCCGACGAAGGCAAGTTGCAGGCGGGCAGGGCAGAAGAGACGCAGGGCCTGATGCCCGACGGCGCGGTGATCATCGCCGCGATCACTTCGTGCACCAATACCTCGAATCCGCGCAACGTGATCGCCGCTGCGCTGCTCGCCCGCAACGCCAACGCTAAGGGGCTGGTGCGAAAGCCGTGGGTGAAGAGCTCGCTCGCGCCCGGATCGAAGGCCGTGCAGCTGTACCTGGAGGAATCCGGTCTGCTGCCGGATCTAGAGAAACTCGGCTTCGGCATCGTCGCCTTCGCCTGCACGACCTGCAACGGCATGAGCGGCGCGCTCGACCCGGCGATCCAGCAGGAGATCATCGACCGTGACCTGTACGCCACCGCCGTGCTGTCGGGCAATCGCAACTTCGACGGCCGCATCCATCCCTACGCGAAGCAGGCCTTCCTGGCCTCGCCACCGCTGGTGATCGCCTATGCGATCGCCGGCACGGTGCGCTTCGACATCGAGAAGGACGCGCTCGGCATCGACGCCGACGGCAACGCAATCACCCTGAAGGACATCTGGCCCACCGACGCGGAAATCGATGCCGTGGTGAAGGCCAGCGTGAAGCCGGCGCAGTTCCGCAAGGTCTACGAGCCGATGTTCAACGTGCGCGTCGAGCACGGCGGTCGCGTGGATCCGCTGTACGCCTGGCGCCCGCAGAGCACCTACATCCGCCGTCCGCCGTACTGGGAAGGCGCGCTGGCCGGCGAACGCACGCTGCACGGCATGCGCCCGCTGGCGGTGCTGGGCGACAACATCACCACCGACCACCTGTCGCCGTCGAACGCGATCCTCGCCTCGAGTGCGGCGGGCGAGTACCTGGCGAAGATGGGCCTGCCGGAAGAAGACTTCAATTCCTACGCCACGCACCGCGGCGACCACCTCACCGCGCAGCGCGCGACCTTCGCCAACCCGCAGCTGGTCAACGAGATGGCGGTGGTCGATGGCGAAGTGAAGAAGGGCTCGCTGGCGCGCATCGAACCGGACGGGCAGGTGGTGCGCATGTGGGAAGCCATCGAGACCTATATGGACCGCAAGCAGCCGCTGGTGATCATCGCCGGCGCCGACTACGGACAGGGCAGCTCGCGCGACTGGGCGGCGAAAGGCGTGCGGCTGGCCGGCGTGGAAGCAATCGTGGCCGAGGGCTTCGAGCGCATCCACCGCACCAACCTGATCGGCATGGGCGTGCTGCCGCTGGAGTTCAAGGCCGGCGAGACGCGCAAGACCTGGGGCATCGACGGCACCGAGACTTTCGACGTGGTGGGCGTGCGCAAGCCGCGCGCCGACCTGACGCTGGTGATCCACCGCGCGAACGGCGAGACCGTGCAGGTGCCGGTGACCTGCCGGCTGGATTCGGACGAAGAGGTCTCGATCTACGAAGCGGGTGGGGTACTGCAACGGTTCGCCCAGGATTTCCTGGACGCGTCGAAAGCGGCCTGACCCGTTCGTCGAATCGGTACACCCACCGCACAGGAGTCCGATCATGTCCGACAACGCCACCCCCGGTACCGTCCGCCTGCACCGCGTGCTGCGCGCGCCGCCGTCGCGCGTCTACCGTGCCTTCCTCGATCCGGATGCAATGGTGAAGTGGCTGCCGCCGCATGGCTTCACCGGCAAGGTCCATTCGATGGACGCCCGCGTGGGCGGCGGCTACACGATGTCGTTCACCAACTTCGGCACCGGCTCCAGCCATTCCTTCGGCGGCACCTACCTGGAGCTGGTGGAGGGCGAATTGCTGCGCTACACCGACCAGTTCGACAATCCCGGCCTGCCGGGCCAGATGCAGGTCACGGTAACCCTGAAGAAGAACATCGTCGGCACCGAGCTCAACGTCGTGCAGGAAGGCATTCCCGCCGCGATCCCGGTCGACTTCTGCTACCAGGGCTGGCAGGAATCGCTGGAGATGTTGGCGAAACTGGTGGAGCCTGAGATCCCGGATGGGGCGTGAGGTGCCAGAGTGAGACTTGGACGCGCCCAGAGCGAAGAGGAGCAGGTCTGGTGGCCAGGCTACGGCAACCGGCTGCTCTTCATACTTCGGCCATCGTGCGAGGTCTGCGAAGCGATCACGGCATCGATGCGACACGCCGGACTTGGATCCCTGCTCGTCCCGAGCTGGCCGCCGGAGTGCTGGCACCAGTCTGTCAGTGACCGATATGCAGACAAACCCTGGATCCGGGAGAGGCTGATAGCTGCGGGTAATCAGGTGAGGTCAGCCGGTTTCGACCTTGAGCTGGACCAGGCGCGCGCCAGGGAACATGCCGAGATCCGTACGCGCGGCCGTTGCCCAGGCCTGAATAGACTGATCGACGCGATAGGTCATGCCACTCTGGTACAGGGCCTGCCGCGAGGTGGAAATCACTCGCCCCATCTCACGCTGGACTACCGCTACGAGGGGCCGGAGATCTCCTCGCAGCCGCTGTTGACYGTTCCTTGGCGTGTTGAGACCTTCGAGCTCGTCAGCGCTGGCGGCAAGCCCTACAGGTACAACACACTGGCACGTTGGCAACTTGATCCAGGCCCGGGCCCCGTCATGCAGACCGACCTTTTCCCCCAATTCTGAAAGATCCGCCATGCCCCACGCCCCTCAAATCCGCATCCCCGCCACCTACATGCGCGGCGGCACGTCGAAAGGCGTGTTTTTCCGCCTGCAGGACCTGCCCGAGCGGGCGCAGGTACCGGGGCCGGCGCGCGATGCATTGCTGTGCCGCGTGATCGGTTCGCCCGATCCGTATGGCAAGCACACCGACGGCATGGGCGGTGCGACCTCGAGCACCAGCAAGGTGGTGATCATTTCGCCGAGCGCGCAGCCCGGGCATGACGTGGATTACCTGTATGGCCAGGTGCCGATCAACGAGGCCTTCATCGACTGGAGTGGCAACTGCGGCAACCTGTCGTCGGCGGTCGGTCCGTTCGCGATCGCGAACGGGATGATCGATCCCGCGCGCGTGCCGCGCGACGGCGTGTGCACCGTGCGCATCTGGCAGGCCAACATCCAGAAGACCATCGTGGCGCACGTGCAGGTGAGCCATGGCGAGGTGCAGGAAACCGGCGACTTCGAACTGGATGGCGTGACGTTCCCCGCGGCGGAAGTGCAACTGGAGTTCATCGATCCCGCCGACGAGGGCGATGGCGACGGCGGTGGTGCGATGTTTCCCACCGGCCGGTTGGTCGATGACCTCGATGTGCCCGGCGTGGGCACATTCAAGGCGACGATGATCAATGCCGGCGTGCCGGTGGTGTTCGTCGAGGCGGCGGCGCTCGGCTACGACGGCACCGAGCTGCAGGGCGCGATCAACGAGGACAAGGACGCGCTGGCGAAGCTCGAGGCGATTCGCGCACACGGTGCGGTGCGCATGGGACTGGTGTCCGATGCCGCGGCCGCGGCAAAGCGGCCGCTGACGCCGAAGGTGGCGTTCGTCGCGCCGCCGAAGGATTACGTCTCATCCAGCGGCAAGCTGGTCAGCGCCACCGATGTCGGCCTGCTCGCCCGCGCGATCTCGATGGGCAAGCTGCACCACGCCATGATGGGCACGGCCTCGGTCGCCATCGCCACGGCGGCCGCGGTGCCGGGCACGCTGGTGAATGCGGCGGCAGGCGGCGGCACGCGCGACGTGCTGGTGTTTGGCCATCCATCTGGCACGCTGCGCGTCGGCGCGGACGTCAAACATGTTGACGGCACCTGGGTCGTGACGAAGGCGGTGATGAGCCGGAGTGCGCGCGTGCTGATGGAAGGCGCGGTCCGCATTCCCGGCGACGCCTTCTGACCACGCGCGACCTGCCGGAAGTCACCACTTTCGCCCGGACCATTGCCTCGGCCGCGCCCACGCGACAGCATGGGCGCATGTGGATGGCCCTGACCCGACTTCGCGAACCCATGACGCTCGCCGGCGTTTTCACGATCGGCGCCGTGTCCCTGGGCCTGCGCTTCCTGCCGCCGGACATCCTGCCGGCCGCCGCTGCGGCGCTGGGTGCGTATGCGGCGGGTTTTCTTCTGTTCGCGGTGGCACCGGACACCTGGAAGCGGTCGCGCCGGATCGGGCTCGTGGCGATGGCCGGTCTTGCGCTGCTGCTGGCCTGGCTCACACCCCGGGTCGGCACCGCGCAGGTGCTGCTGGTGGTGTGGGTTGCGTGCGCGGTCAACGTGCTGTCGCCGCGCTGGGTGATCGGCGCCGCGGTGGTGTTGAACACGGCCTTCTACACGTTGCTGGTGCACCATGACTTCGGCGCACCGGCCACGATGACGCTGATCAACATGGGCTTCCAGGCGCTCGCGGGCCTGTGCGTGCACTACGCGCGCCGTGCGGAGGATTCCCGTGACGCGCTGGCGCGCGTCAACGCGGACCTGCTGGCCACGCGCGCCCTGCTGGCCGACAGCGCGCGCGATGCCGAGCGACTGCGAGTGGCGCGCGAACTGCACGACGTCGCCGGGCACAAGCTCACCGCCATGAAGATCAACCTGCGTGCGCTGGCCAGCGATCCGGCATTGGCGGGACGCGAGGAAGTGCGCATCGCGCAGCAACTCTCCACCGAACTGCTGGACGACATCCGCAGCGTGGTGCAGGCGATGCGCGATTCGCGGGGGCTCGACCTGCAGACCGCGATCCGGGCGCTGGCAGCGCCGTTGCCGCGGCCGGCACTGGACCTTCAGATCGCCGACGGCGTGCAGATCGCCGACCCGGCGGTGGCCGAGTCGTTGCTGCGCATAGTGCAGGAGTGCCTGACCAATGCCGCGCGCCATGCGAATGCGGACACGCTGACGGTTTCACTGAAGAACGAGGAGGCGGGCATGCACCTGCATATCGAAGACGACGGCCGGTTGAAAGGCCGGCTGTGCGAAGGCAACGGCCTGTCGGGCATCCGCGAGCGCGTGGCGGCGATGGGTGGCGAGCTGCGCCTCGGAAGCAGCGCCACCGGTGGCTTGCGCGTGGACGTGAGGCTGCCCGCATGAGCGTGCGGGTCGCTCTGGCCGATGACCAGGCGCTGGTACGCGCCGGCCTGCGTGCCCTGTTGAAGGCGCAGCGGGTGGAGGTGGTGTTCGAAGCGGACGACGGCGCCGATCTGCTCGCCAAGCTGGAAGTGCAGCCGGTCGACGTGGTGCTGAGCGACATCCGCATGCCGGGCGTGGATGGCATCGATGCGTTGATCAAGCTGCGCGAACGCGGCGACCGGACGCCGGTGCTGCTGCTGACCACGTTCGACGACAGCGACCTGCTGCTGCGCGCCACCGACGCGGGCGCACAGGGCTTCCTGCTGAAGGACGCCGCGCCGGAAGACCTGCACGACGCCATCCAGCGTGTCGCCAGTGGCGAAACACTGCTGCAGCCGGTCAGCACGGATCCGGTGCGTGCGCGCTTCCGCTTCCGCGATGAGGCACCGCCCACCGATACCTTCAGCGAACGCGAAGTCGCGATCCTGCGCCTGCTGGCCGGTGGTTACTCGAACAAGGAAATCGCCCGCACGCTGTTCCTGGCCGAAGGCACGGTGAAGAACTACGTGTCCACCATCCTCGACAAGCTCGGCACGCGCGACCGTACCCGCGCCGTGCTGAAGGCGATCACGTTGCGGATCATCTGAGGAGCGCGAATCCTGCTGTTGTGGGAGCGACGTAAGTCGCGATGCCTTTTCACTGGCGCCTCATCGCGACTTACGTCGCTCCCACAGCAAGCACCCTGATCCTTCAGAACAGTGCCACCATCGCCGCGCCCGCAGCGAGCGCGGCCATCAGGCCCGCCGACACGCGCACCCCATAGGCGGTACCACCGCTGACCCAGGCAATGACGGACTTCGCGGTCAGGCTGGCGGCCAGCAATGCCAACATCCACCACCGCGCCTCGGCCGCTTCCAGTCCACCGCGCGAAAACTGGTTGGCCAGCGTCGCCACCGCGGCGTGCAACTCTGCCAATGCCGACATCGCGGCGGCGGCCATGGCGCCGCGGGGACCGATCCACGCCGCCAGCGCTGCCGCGACGAAGGTCAGCACCGCCACCAGCAGTGCGAAACCCAGCGCCTGGCCGAAACGGAACATGCGGCTGTCGGAGGTCGGCGGCTTCACCGCATCGTCTTCGCCACGATGCAGGCCGAGCAGTCCGCCCGCCAGCAGCACGACGCCGATCGCAGCGAGTTCCGGCAGCAGGTCGCGCACCAGGGGTGGCGATACGGCCCACAGGATCGGCACGCAAAGGGTCAGCGACGCGAGGTTGGACAGCAGCGCTGCCGCGACCGCCGAACGCAGCAGCGCCGGCGTTTCCTTTGCGCGTTGTCCAAACCCGATGGTCGCCGCTGTCGACGACACATAGCCGGCGAAGAAACCGGCAGCGGCCACCCCCCAGCGGTTGCCGACCACGCGCAGCACCACATGGCCCAGTGCGCTGACCGCCATCACCAGCACCACCAGCTTCCAGATGGTCGCCAGGTTGATCGCGTCGAACGGGCCGATGGGACGGTCGGGCAGGATCGGCAGGATGACCAGCGCGGACGCCAGGAGCAGCAGGCCGTCGAAGACTTCCCGCTCGCTGAAGGTCTCGCGCGTGAGTTCGTGCAGCGGCTGCTTGGCGTACAGCAGCACCGCGACGACGACCGCGAGCGCGGTCGCCAGCGCCGGCGTGTGCATCGCCATGGCGCCGAGCAGGAACGTCAGCACCAGCGTCACCTCGCTGGTCAGGCCGGGATCGTGCTGGCGCGTGGCGCGGTAGCCCATGGCGGCCAGTACGCCGGTCACCCCCAGGGCGACCAGCAGGACGGGCTGCCCC
>NZ_JBGFFG010000059.1:0-11549 GCF_056175765.1 Pseudoxanthomonas sp. LjRoot204_2
GAGTTGGACTGGCCTTTCGGCATCGAGGCCTTGGTGGCATTTGTGCAGCGCTGAAGCTGTCAGTCCGCGAAACGGTCGCTGCACGCGACATCCCGGCGTGAGCGTGGCGGGCTAGGCTGGCGTCGTCTGTGCACGGGGGTTCCCGATGGGTCGGATGCGATGGGCGTTGCTGGCGCTGGCCGTAGTCGCGATCTGCGCGCAGAACGCCCGCGGCCAAACCCCGGGCGAAGACGACGCGGCCTTGCGCCGCATGCACGACGCCTTCGTCGAGGCCTTCATCGACAGCCAGGGATTCGGCAAGCGGCGGGTCACGCCGATGATGGCGCGCATGCGCCACTACCAGTTCGAAGGTGTAGGCGAGAAAGGGCGCTGCGTGTTCGACGTCGAACTGGTGGGCGTCGCCCGGCACGATCCCCCCGTCGTCCATCGCGCGGGATTCATGGGCTTCCAGCATCGCGACGACGATGCCGCAATGCCCGCATTACCCACATCGACCCGTACGCTGCAGGCATGGGAACGCGAGGCCCTGGCCCGGTTGATCGGTGGCACCGATATCGTGGTGCAGGCAGGACCAGGCGGCGAGCGCGCGATGGGACCCATCCGCGCCCGCCCGGATTGCCTGGCGTGCCATCGCTACCATCGCGAGGGCGATGTATTGGGCGCCCTCAGTTACGGGCTGGGCCGCATCACCTTGGCGCCGGATGCGACGGACCGGCGCGACTGCCGGCCCCAAGGGATCAACGCGGCTTCAGCACGACCTTCGTACTGATCGCGACGTCGTTCGGGATGGTCGAGGTGTCCGCCCAGTCGCCGCCGCCGACGCCGAAGTCGAGCCGCTTCACCGTCGCCTTTCCGGTCAGCACCGGCTGCGCACCGGGGGTCCAGGTGAACGTCAGCGTCACCGGCTTGCTGGCGCCGCGCAGCGTGAGGGTGCCGTCGGCCGCGTACTGGTTGCCGCCCAGCGCGCGGAACTTGGTCGCCGTGTAGCGCGCCTGCGCGAACTTGCCCACGTTGAAGAAATCGCTCGACACCAGCGTGTCGTCGCGGTCCTTGTTTCCGGTCTGCGTGCCGGCCAGCTGGATGGCGACGTCTAGCTTGCTGGTGGCCAGCTGCTTGGGGTCGAAGCTCATCGTGGTGGCGAAGCTGCCGAACTTGCCGGTGAAGGTTTCGCCCTGGTAGTTGCTGGCGAACACCAGCGTCGAGCCGGGGGCCTGTACGTAGTCGGCCGCTGCCGCGTGTCCTGCGGTGGCGAGCAACAGGGAGACGAGCGCGAGGCGTGCGCGATCAGGGGTTTTCATCGGGAGAATCCTGCGGAGTGGGGGAAGAGGGAGAAGGCACTGCCGCCGGTGCCGGCGCAAGGGCCCTGCGGCGCCCCGGCAGCATGCGGGTGAGCGTGGCATCGCCCTGGAACAGGTGGTGGTACAGCGCGGCGCCGGCGTGCGCCAGCACCAGCGCCACGAGCACCCAGAACAGCAGCTCGTGCGCGCCTTCGGCCGCTTCGTGCACGCCATCGTTGCGGCCCGTGATCGCCGGCAGGTTGAAGAGCTTGAACCACTGCAGCGGATAGCCTGCGGACGAGTTCAGCACCCAGCCCGACAGCGGGATGGCGAACAGCAGCGCGTACAACAGGAAGTGCGTCACCGATGCCACGCGCTGCTGCCACGTCGGCGTGCCGGCGACCGGGGAGGGCGCGCCGGCATACATGCGCCACAGCACGCGCAGCACGACCAGCGCCAGGATGGTCAGGCCGATCGACTTGTGCAGCGCATAGATGTCGATCTTGCGCGGCCCGTTGGGCAGGTCGCCCATGGTCAGGCCCAGGTAGGCCATCACCAGGATCAGCACCACGATCACCCAATGGAACAGTTGGCTGACGGCGCCCCAGCGCTCGTCGGTGTTCTTGAGGGTCATGGCGTCGGCTCCGGTGGCGAGGGGGAAGGGGGCGGCGCGGCATCGGCGTCGTCGGCCTTGCCATCGTAGGTCGCTTCCGCTTCGATGCGCAGCGTCACTTCGTCGCCGATCACCGACTTCCACGCGGTGATGCCGAAATCGGCGCGGCTGAGCGTGGTGGTGGCGGAGAAGCCGACCGTGCGGCGGAACGGCGGCATCGGATGGCGCTTGGCGGCGTTGAGGGTGACGTCGAGGACGATCTCGCGCGTCACGCCGCGCAGGCTGAGGTCGCCATGCACCTTCGCATGCGTCGCATCGACGGGTTCGATGCGCGTGGAGACGAAGCGCGCGTCGGGGTGCGCTTCCGCGTCCAGCAACGACTTCGCCAGCGTCGCCTTGTTCCAGTCGGCATCGCCCAGGTCGATGCGCGCGATCGGCACGCGCACATCGACACGCGCGTGCGTCCAGTCATCGGGGTCGAACACCACCGTGCCGGTGCTCCCCGACACGGTGCCGAGCGCATGGGAGAAGCCGGCATGCGAAATCGCGAACATCACCCGCGTGTGCACCGGGTCCAGCCGGTATTCCGCGCGCGCGTCGCGCGCGGAGGCCAGTGCGGGCAGCAGCGCCAGCAGGCAGAGGCTGCGCACCAGCAGGCGGCGGGGGGTCGATCCGGGCATGGGGACGGATTCTAGGGGCCGGCCCATGAAGATACCCCGCTTGCGCCTGCAACGGTCCGTTGCGACGATGCCCGGCAGGGGTGACCAGGGAACGAGGGGCGGGCAGGAATGGCGATGCGTGCGTGCTGGTGGCTGCTGTTCTGSCTGTTGTGCGCGCCCGCGCTCGCGCCGGCTGCGGTACCCGAGATTCCCCGCTTCCGCCTGTTGGGTGCGGGCGATGGCCTGCCGTCCACCACCATTCCGGCGCTTGCCCGCGATCGCGCGGGCCACCTGTGGGTCGCCACGTGGGATGGCCTGGCGCGCTACGACGGCGTCAGCTTCAAGGTCTGGCGGCATGATCCCGCCGATCCGGCATCGCTGCCCGGCAACGTGGTGCAGGCGCTGCACATCGACGCCGCGGACCGCATCTGGGTGGCGACCGAGAACGGCGGACTCAGCATGATGGATGTCGACCGTCGCGGGTTCCGCCATTACCGCCAGGCGCAGTACCCGCAGATGGGCAGCGATGACGTGTTCGCCATCACCAGCCGCGGCGCCGAACTCTGGTTCGGCACGTTCGGCGGCGGCCTGCACCGGCTCGCCGCCGACGGTCGCATCACCCGCTTCGCGGCGGCGGCCGAGGGAAGCGATGGCCTGCCGTCCGACAACGTGCTGTCGCTGGCCTTCGACGCGCGGGGCACGCTGTGGGTCGGCACCATGGGCGGCCTGGCCCGTCTTGAAGGTGGCCGGCTGCGCCGGTTGGCGCTGCCGGGCGGCGAGGGCCTGATCATCTACTCGGTGACCGCCGACGGCGGTGCGATGTGGGTCGGCGCGGCCGACGGCGTGCATCGCTGGACGCCTGACGGGCGCTGGGTGTCGCCGCCGTGGTCGCCCATGTTCGCGCGCCCCAATGCGCTGATCGCGATGACCAGCGACGGCCAGGGCGAGTACTGGCTGGCCAGCCAGGGCGGCCTGTGGCGCACCGAAGGCGATCGTGCGCCGGCGCCGGTGAACTACGACGCGCAGAACGTGGGCATCGGCCGCGTGCTGCAGACCGTGCTGGCGTTGCCGGACGGTGGACTGTGGGTGCCGGTACCCACGCGCGGGCTGGCTTACCTGCGTTCGGACTGGCGACGCATCGCGGCCTTCTCGTCGGCGCAGGGACTGGGCGGCGGACTCTACCGCGGCCTGTCGCAGGCGGGCGCCGACGGCCTCTGGATCGCCAGCAGCACGGGCAAGGTCGAACGCCTGGACACGCGCAGCGGCCATGTCGTGCCGTTGCCGCACCATGCCGCGGCACTGGGGGAACTGCGGCTCACCTCGTTGCGGCAGGATCGACGGGGGCATCTGTGGATCGGCCATCGCAGCGGCCTGATCCGGATCGATCCCCGCACCGGCGCCTCGCGGCAGTGGGGGCAGGAGGGCGAGGACGCCGTTCCCGACAATACCTCGATCGACTGGCTGGTCGAGGCACCGGACGACACGCTGTGGCTGGTCTCGCAGATGGGCAGCGTGCAGCAGCGCGACATCGCCAGCGGTCGCGTGCTTCGCACGGTCGCCAAGCAGGAGGACGGCGGCGGATTGCCGGACATCGAAGGCATTGCTGTGGCGCCCGACGGCCACGTCTGGCTCGGTGGCGCCGCCGGCATGATGGTCTGGGATGCGGCGGCAGGCCGGTTTGTCGCGCAGGGCGCGATGGGTCGCGAGCGGGTGTACGCATTCGCGTTCGAGCATGCCGACCGGCTGTGGCTGCATCGCCTCTCGGGCGTGGAGGCGTGGCGCCGCGAGGGCGGCCGCTGGGTACGCGAACGGCTGATCGGGGCCGAACAGGGATTGCCGGCGGTCGAGTCGACGGGACTGGCCGTGGATCCGCAGCGACGGGTCTGGCTGGGCACCCGGCGTGGCCTGTTCCGCATCGATCCCAACCTGCAGGGATCGCGCGCGCTGCTGCGCAACTTCGGCGTGCGCGAAGGGCTGCTGAGCCAGGAGCTCAACGACCGCGGCCTGCTGATGACCGCCGACGGCCTGTTGGCCACCACCGCAGCGGACGGTTCGGTCGCGCTGCTGGACACGCAGCTGCCGGATCCGAAACCGGTGACTCCCAACCTGGTGCTGGACAGCCTGCAGGTGAGCCGYGGCGACGACGTGGTCCACCTGCGGATAGACCAGCCCCTGGAACTGCAGCCCGAAGACCACGAACTGCTCGTCGGCACGAGACTGCTGAGCTACGAGAATCCGCTGGGCAACCGCTACCGTTCGCTGCTGGAAGGCTTCGACAGCGGCTGGATGGACCAGGGCGCGAGCGGCGAGCGCGTGTTCTCCGCGCTGACGCCCGGCCGCTACCGGCTGCGCGTCCAGGCCTACGACGCCGCCGGCAATGCGTCGCGCGAACTGGTGCTGTCCCTGCACGTACTGCCGCCGTGGTGGCGCAGTGCGTGGGGCATGGCGATGTTTGCCGTGGTCGGCGTGCTGCTGCTGCTTTTCGCCGCGGCGGCGTATCGCCGGCGCGTGCGTCGCCGCAGTGCGTGGCAGCTGGCCGAACACAAGCGCGAACTGGCCGAACAGGCCTCGCTGGCCAAGACCCGCTTCCTCGCCACGCTGGGCCACGAGATCCGCACGCCGATGACGGGCGTGCTGGGCATGACCGAGCTGCTGCAGGCCACGCCGCTGGACGAACGCCAGCGCGGCTATGCCGATGCAATCCAGCGGGCGGGCACGCACCTGCTGCGGCTGGTCAACGATGCGCTGGACCTGGCGAAGATCGAAGCGGGCAAGCTGGAGCTGCAGCAGGTGGAGTTCGACCTGCATGCGCTCCTCGCCGACGTGGTCGCGCTGATGGGGTCGGTGGCGGGCAAGCGCGGGCTCGCGTTCCATGACGGCGTCGCCGCGGGCGTGCCGAGGCTGGTGCGTGGCGATCCGCTGCGGCTGCGGCAGATTCTGCTCAACCTGCTGGGCAATGCGATCAAGTTCACCGAGGCCGGCCATGTGTCCCTGCACGCGGTGCCGCTGTCGCCGCACGGGGTGCGGCTGACGGTGGGCGATACCGGCCCCGGCATCAACGCCGAACAGCAGGCGCGGCTGTTCCGTCGGTTCGAACAGGCGGAAGGCGCGCAGACCACGGCGCGTTACGGCGGCAGCGGGCTGGGCCTGGCGATCTGCCAGGAACTGGCGGTCGCCATGGGGGGGCGCATCGACGTGGACAGCGCTCCGGGCAAGGGCACGCGCTTCTCGGTCGACCTGCCCGCGCTGCAGCCGCTCGCGACCGACCCGGCCGGGGACGCGACGCCGGCCGAAGCGGTATCGGCCCCGGTCGATGTCGGCACGCTGGACATCCTGCTGGTCGAAGACGATGTGACCGTGTCCGAGGTGGTGGCGGGGCTGCTGCGCGCGCGCGGCCACCGCGTGACGCATGCGCCGCATGGATTGGCCGCGCTGACGGAGGTGGTGACCACGGTATTCGACGTGGCCTTCCTCGATCTGGACCTGCCGGGCCTGGACGGCATGGCGCTGGCCCGCCAGTTGCGGCTGCACGGCATGACCACGCCCTTGATCGCCCTGACCGCACGCACCGATGCGGAAGCCGAGCCGCTGGCGCGACAGGCCGGGTTCGACGATTTCGTGCGCAAGCCCGTCACCGGCGACATGCTGGCTGCCGTGATCGCGGCGCAGGTCGCGCGCGGGGCATCCGGAGTACGGGAGGACATGCCGTGAGGGCGTTCAGCCGCTGCCTGGGTGTGCTCGCGTTCGGCCTGCTGGCCGCGACGGCGCGTGCGGAAACGCCCGAACCGCCATTGCTGGGCGACTACATCACCGCGACCCGCGCGTTGTATCCGCTGCGCGTGCAGGGCTGGGAGGCGATCGGCGAGAAGCGGTACGAGCAGCAGGAACTGGGCGTGTCGGTGCGCTACCAGGACTCGCGCCAGCCGGACCGCTGGATGGATCTGTACCTGTATCCCGCCGGCGTTGTGTTCGATCCGGTGTTCGAGCGTGCGTTCCAGCAGGGGGTCGACGAGATCGTGCAGATCGCGCGGGGTCGCAACGCGGGTGAGGTGCGGCTCGGCGAAAGCCGTACCTTCGAAACCGCGCCGGTGGGGGGACAGGACATGCTCGGCGCCATGGCGGTGAAGGCGCGCTCGTTCGCGATGGAAGTCCCGATGCGCGAGAAGCGCTATCGCTCGGCGCTCGCGATGACCGTCCGCGACCTCTACTTCATCAAGGTGCGCTACAGCGTCGAAGCCGACAGTACGTCGGACGACGAGGTCCAGCGCCAGGCCGAGGCGTTCCTCGCCGGCTTCGCGGCGGACGTCCGCGTGCTCAATACGGGGCGCTGCCGACAGGTGCTGCAGGTGCGCGGCATGYCGAGTGGCGACGCCCGGCTCGATACCGTCCTGGCCAGCACCCATGAGGGGCGCGAGGACGAGATGTGGATCGCCGACGATGCGGTCTACCTGCGTCCGGCCGTCATCGCGCGGAAGGACCAGGCGGAGACGCTGCGGCAGGAAGCACAAGCGGTCCGCGACCTGTTGCGCGGCCGCTGCGTGGCGCCCGACGCGATGGAGATCACCGTGCCCGACGGCATGCGCGAGATCCGCTTCGAATACCGCCTGCCGGCCGAACGTACCGACGGCACCACGCCGCGCCTGCGGAGTCCGCGGTCGGGTCTGGGGTGAGGGCGTTCAGCGCAGGCGGCGAACGTCCATGACCCCCGCGACAGGGTCGTAATAGAACCAGTCGCCCGCATGGCTGGCCAGCCAGTCGATGCGCGCCCGGCTCGCGGGCGGCACGTGGCAGAGCACGCCGAGTCCGGCCTCGTCGCCGGATGCCGTCGCCGAGGTGGGCGGGTCGGCCAGCAGGTCGGCCAGCGATGCCGGCTTCTCCCCCCAGCTCAGGCAGTCCGCGTCGGTGGCCGTGTCCGCGGGCCACCCCATGCGGTCCCAGAACGTCGCGCGCCCACGCGCCTGCAGGCGGTGCGCCGCCTGTGCCTCGCCATCGGCCGTGCGCACGATCCGCCACTGGTCGCCGACCGCGACCACCGTCCACACGACCTCATCCGCCGTGGCGGTGGCGTCATGACCGTAGTCACCGGCAAAGCGATCCGCATCCCCCGCGATCACGATGGCGGGGCACGCCGACAGCGCCAGCAGCAAGAGGCGGCGCACCGGATCAGTCCGCCCAGGCTTCGACGTACAGCGTGCGCGTGGCGTCGTCGCTGTCGGCATGGATCCAGATGCCGCCGGCATCGCCGGCAGGCAGGAAGTACCCGTCGTCGGCCTGCAGCATGGTGCAGGTAGCCGGAGCCGCTTCCTCCGCGAGCACACGCGCACGACAGGCGTCCTCCACGAAGGCCTTCAGCACCGGGGCGGCCTCGGTGTAGGTCGACGCGACCACATACTGGTGGTCGCCCCAACGCTGCGAATCCATCAGCCGGACCTCCACCACCGGCTGGCCGGCGAGTTGCACGCGTCCGGGATGCAGCAGCGCGCGCGCGGCCACGGCGGTCAGCATGTCCTGCGCGTCGTCGGCCAGGGTGTCTTCGCAGTCCAGGTCGATCCGTGCCACCCGCTGCCGCCATCCCGGCGCAAGTTCGTCGAGGCGGCGGGCGCGGATGCGGTCGCAGCCGGGCATGGCGTCCGCCACGCTGTGCGCGGCGTGCTGGTCCGGCGGCACCACCATCACCAGGGCAGGGAAGTCGCCACCGGCGACGTGCAGGACGCGCGCCGCGCCGCTTTCGTCCGTATGGGCGTGCGCGCTGGCCGCCAGCAACAGGCTGGTGGTGAGGGCGAGCAGGGGGCGGCACTCCATTGCGTCACTCCGCGGGTGGGGCAGGACGGCGTCAGCGAGCGCTGTAGGCGTGGACTTCGTCCACCAGCACAGCGACGTGGTCGGGGTTCATGTCCGGCGACATGCCGTGACCGAGGTTGAAGACGTGACCGTCGCGCGAACCGCCGTTGCCGTCGCGGTAGCTGTCCAGCGCGCGGCGGACCTCGTGGCGGATCGCCTCGGGCGAGCCATACAGCGTGGCCGGGTCCAGGTTGCCCTGCAGCGCGACCTTGCCGCCGGTGCGGCGCGCCGCATCGCCGAGTTCGACCAGCCAGTCCACGCCCACGCCTTCGGCGCCGGTGGCGGCCAGGTCTTCCAGGTAGGCCGCGGTGCCCTTGCCGAACAGAATCAGCGGGGTGCGCTCCGCGCCTTCGCCACGGTCGAGTTCATGCGCGATGCGCTGAAGGTAGGGCAGGGAGAACTCGCGGTACATCGCCGGGCTCAGCACGCCGCCCCAGGTGTCGAACACCTGCAGCGCCTGCGCGCCGGCAGCGCGTTGCGCGGCCAGGTAGGCGATCACGGCATCGGTGTTGACCGACAGCAGGCGGTGCAGCGCGGCCGGTTCGTTCAGCGCCATCGCCTTGATGCGGGCGAAGTCCTTGCTGCCGCCGCCTTCCACCATGTAGCAGGCCAGCGTCCACGGACTGCCGGAGAATCCGATCAGCGGCACCTTGCCGTCCAGCTCGCGGCGGATGACGCGCACGGCATCCATCACGTAGCGCAGTTCGGTTTCCATGTCCGGCACACCGAGCTTGGCGGCGTCGGCGGCGCTGCGCACGGTGCGCTCGAACTTCGGGCCCTCGCCCTCGACGAAGTACAGGCCCAGGCCCATCGCGTCCGGCACGGTCAGGATGTCCGAGAACAGGATCGCCGCATCCAGGTCGTAGCGGCGCAGCGGCTGCAGCGTCACCTCGCAGGCGATCTGCGGGTTCTTCGCCATGCCCAGGAAGCTGCCCGCTTCCTTGCGCGTGGCGCGGTATTCCGGCAGGTAGCGGCCGGCCTGGCGCATCAGCCAGACGGGCGTGCAGTCCACGGGTTCGCGGCGCAGCGCGCGCAGGAAGCGATCGTTCTTCAGAGCGGTCATCGTGGTTCCGGGAAAAGGTTACTTGGGCGCGTCGGCGCCGCGGGCGAACATCAGCTGGAAGCCGCGCTTGAGGTGGCTGTCGCGCGCCTTCTCGAAGGCCGCATTCGCCTCGTCCTGCAGCAGGTATTGCTCGCGCTTGAGCGTGGCGCGACCGCCGATCTGCCCCGTTTCGCGCAACAGCTCCCATCCCCCGAACAAATCGGGCTGGAGGGTCAGCTGGACGTAGCGGGGCGCTTCGCCCGCGTCGGGGCGTTGCTGGAGGAAGACGCGCATGGCGGCATTTTAGCCGGACAGCACGCCCAACACCCGGTTTTCGTCCACGTCCGGCACCACCTCGGCCTGGCCGAGCCCGCGCCACAGCACCAKCCGCAGGCGGCCGGCGAGGTTCTTCTTGTCCAGGCGCATGCGGGCCAGCAGGGCTTCGGGCGTCACGCCGGCCGGCATCCGGACCGGCAGGCCGTACGCCGCCAGCAAGGCTTCCAGGCGGTCCGTGTCCGCGGCGGGCGCCAGGCCCAGCTCCGCGGACAGCCGCGCCGCGAGCACCATGCCCACCGCCACCGCCTCGCCATGGTTGAGGTTGTCGTTGCCCAGCCCGCCGTAGCCCTGCTCGGTTTCGATGGCATGGCCGAAGGTGTGGCCGAAATTCAGCAGGGCGCGCTCGCCCTTCTCCAGCGGGTCGCGGGCCACGATCTCAGCCTTGTGCTCGCAGCTGGCCGCGATCGCCAGGGCCAGCGCTTCTCCGTCCATCGCCAGCAGCGCTGCGCGTTCCTGTTCCAGCCACTGGAAGAAGCGCGCATCGCGGATCGCGCCGTACTTGATCACTTCGGCCAGGCCAGCGCGCAGTTCGCGCGGGGGCAAGGTGGCCAGCGCCGCGGTATCGGCGAACACCGCGCGCGGCGGGTGGAACGCGCCCACCAGGTTCTTGCCCTGCGGGATGTCGACCGCGGTCTTGCCGCCCACCGACGAATCCACCATCGACAGCAGCGTCGTGGGCACCTGCACGCAATCCACGCCGCGCATCCAGCACGCTGCCGCGAACCCGGCCAGATCGCCGACCACGCCGCCGCCCAGCGCCACCACACACGCGTCGCGCGTCGCGCCCAGCGTCGCCAGCGCCTCGATGGCATGGCCGAAGTGGGCCAGCGTCTTCGACTCTTCGCCCGCCGGCAGGATGAAGGTGCCGATGGCCAGGTCCGGACGCGCGGCATGCAGCGCCTCGCGCACGGCGCCCGCGTACAGCGGCGCCACCACCGAATCGCTGACCAGCAGCACGTGGCGGCCGCGCACATGGCGCGCGAGCGCGGCGCCGTCGCCCAGCAGGCCCGGCCCGATGGTGATGGTGTAGGGGATCTCGCCGCCGACATCGACGGTGCGTGCGTGGTTCATGCGTTCTCTTCGATGGGCTGCCAGCGGTGCGCCAGCAGCTGGGTCAGGCGGGCGGTGGCGTCCGGCGGGGTCAGCCCGTCGGTGTCCAGGGCCAGGTCGGCGATCTCGCGGTACAGCGGTTCGCGCAGGGTGGCCATCTCCTGCAGCACCTGCTCGCGGTCCGGGCGCTGCAGCAGCGGACGGTTCGCGCAGCGGCCGAGGCGCTTCAGCTGGGCGTCCACGCTGACCTGCAGGTAGACCACATAGCCGCGCTTTTTCATCAGCGCCCGATTGTCGGCGTCCAGCACGGCACCGCCGCCGGTGGACACCAGCTGGCCGTGGCCCGCCAGCAGTTCATGCAACGTGGCTTTCTCTCGCTCGCGGAAGCCGGCCTCACCGACATGCTCAAACAGCGTCGCGATGCTGGCGCCGGTGCGTTCGACGATGGCCTGGTCGGCATCCACGAACACCAGCCCGAAGCGCTCGGCGACGCGCTTGCCGATGGACGTCTTGCCGGCCCCCGTGGGGCCGACCAGGATCAGGTTGGGGGCCGGATTCATGATGCCCCAGATGCTAGCACCGCCCGCACACGTGGCGTGGACTTAACACGGCCGGGACTAGGGTGGCCCTCCGGCACCGTGCCGGCCATCGAGGAGCAAGCCATGTCCGTCGTCAAGGTCATCGAAGTCAACGCATCATCGAAGACCAGCATGGAAGACGCGGTCAAGGTA
>NZ_JBGFFG010000060.1:0-11491 GCF_056175765.1 Pseudoxanthomonas sp. LjRoot204_2
CTTCTGCCRCTCGGCCTTCACCGCCGCGCGCGCGGCTTCATCGGCGTCTTCGCCGAGTGCGTCGTATTCGGCTTCCAGCGAACCGCCCAGCACGATGTCGGTACCGCGGCCGGCCATGTTGGTGGCGATGGTGATCGCGCCCGGGCGACCCGCCTGCGCGACGATGTGCGCTTCGCGTTCGTGCTGCTTGGCGTTGAGCACTTCGTGCGGCACGCCGGCCTTGTTGAGGAAGTCGGACAGCATTTCCGACGTCTCGATCGACGTCGTGCCGACGAGCACCGGCTGACCGCGCTGGTAGCAGTCCTGGATGTCGGCCAGCACCGCCTTGAACTTGCCCTGGCGGTTGAGGAACACCTGGTCGGGCGAATCCTTGCGCACGGTCGGGCGGTTGGTCGGGATGACGATGACTTCCAGCCCGTAGATGCTCTGGAACTCGAAGGCTTCCGTATCCGCCGTACCGGTCATGCCGGACAGCTTGTTGTACATGCGGAACAGGTTCTGGAACGTCACGCTGGCCAGAGTCTGGTTCTCGCGCTGCACCGGCACGCCTTCCTTCGCCTCGACCGCCTGGTGCAGGCCGTCGGACCAGCGGCGACCCGCCAGCGTGCGGCCGGTGAACTCGTCGACGATGACCACTTCGCCATCGCGCACGATGTAGTCCACGTCGCGCTGGTAGATGGCATGCGCGCGCAGGGCGGCATTGAGGTGGTGCACGACCGACAGGTTGTTGGCGCCGTACAGCGGCTCTTCCTCGCTGATGATGCCGGCCTGCAGCAGCAGTTCCTCGGCATGCTCCATGCCCGCTTCGGACAGGTGCACCTGCTTGCCCTTCTCGTCGACCCAGTAGTCGCCTTCGGCTT
The DNA here is from genome assembly GCF_056175765.1 of Pseudoxanthomonas sp. LjRoot204_2. Classification (NCBI taxonomy): domain Bacteria; kingdom Pseudomonadati; phylum Pseudomonadota; class Gammaproteobacteria; order Lysobacterales; family Lysobacteraceae; genus Pseudoxanthomonas; species Pseudoxanthomonas sp. LjRoot204_2. The sequence goes on from NZ_JBGFFG010000060.1 coordinate 861, forward strand.
CCTCGTTCTCCTGCTTGATCAGCTGGGGCACGATGCGGTTGACGCGGATGTACAGCTCCGGCGATTCGTCGGCCGGGCCGGAGATGATCAGCGGGGTGCGGGCCTCGTCGATCAGGATGGAGTCGACTTCGTCGACGATGGCGTAGTGCAGGCCACGCTGGAAGCGGTCGGCGCGCGACATCGCCATGTTGTCGCGCAGGTAGTCGAAGCCGAACTCGTTGTTSGTSCCGTAGGTGATGTCCGCGGCGTAGGCGCCCTGCTTGTCGCCGTGCGGCATGCCCGGGTAGACGACGCCCACGCTCAGGCCCAGCCAGTTGTACAGGCGGCCCATCCATGCGGAGTCGCGGCGGGCCAGGTAGTCGTTCACGGTGACGACGTGCACGCCCTTGCCTTCTAGCGCATTGAGGTAGGTGGGCAGCGAGGCGACCAGCGTCTTGCCTTCACCCGTGCGCATTTCCGCGATCTTGCCCAGGTGCAGCACCATGCCACCGATCAGCTGCACGTCGTAGTGGCGCATGCCCAGGACGCGGCGGCTGGCCTCGCGGCAGACGGCGAAGGCTTCCGGCAGGATCTTGTCGAGCGATTCCCCGCCCGCGATGCGCTGCTGGAACTCCGGGGTCTTCGCCTTCAGCTGCTCGTCGGTGAGCTTCTGCAGCTCTGCTTCCAGCGCGTTGATCTTGTCGGCGGTGCGGTGCAGCTGCTTGAGCAGGCGCTCGTTGCGGCTGCCGAAGACACGGGTGAGCAGGTTGTTGATCATGTAGGGAACCGGAAAGGAAAAGGACGCCGGGGCGGCGCAGCGTGTGCGGCCCCAAAACGAAACAGGGCGCAAGGCGCCCTGTCTGGCAACACCGTATTGTAGCTTGGGGCGCCGCCCGGGGAATCAAGGCGGGCCGTCAGACCGCCCCGCCCCCGATTGGTTCCGCGCGGATCAGCCGCGCTTGACCTGCCCGACCGGCGTCGGGCCTTCGCCCAGGAACTTGCGCGGATTGACCACGCGCCCGTTCTCCCACACCTCGAAATGCACGTGCGCGCCGGTGGAGCGGCCCGTCGAGCCGGCCTTGGCCACTTCCTGGCCCACGCGCACCAGGTCGCCCGCACGCACGCTGAGGCGCGAGTTGTGCGCATAGCGGGTCACGTAGCCATTGCCATGGTCCACGTCGATCACGTTGCCGTAGCCACCCTTCACGCCCGCGAAGCTGACCACGCCATCGGCCACCGACAGCACCGGATCGCCCACACGCGCTTTGAAGTCGATGCCCTTGTGGTTCTGGCCGCCGCCGCCAAACGGATCGGCGCGACCGCCGAAACCGGAGGTGATGTAGCTGTTGGCGATCGGCATGCGGCCCGGGGTCGCATTCTTGTCGAGCTCCCGGTTGAACAGCAGCGCTTCCAGCACAGACAACTGGCGACCGGAGGCGGCGAACTGCTGCTCTAGCTTGTCCACGCCGTCCTTCAGGTCGGCAGGCTTCATGTCGAACGACACGTCGTTGCCGCCGACGCCGACCGGCTCGTTGAAGTCGAACTCGCCGTCCTGCAGCTGGCCCACGCGGGTGAGCCGCTCGCCCAGCGCGTTGAGCCGATTGGCCTGCGCCTGCAGTTCGCCCAGGCGCGCGGCCATGGCGTTGATTTCCTGCTGCGCGCCGCGACGGACCTGGTCCAGTTCGGTATCGCGCTGCTCGGCCTTGGCCTGCAGCAGCGACACCTGGGCCATGCCGGCAGCGCTGCGTCCGGCGGCGCCGACCAGCAGGCCGGCGGCGACCAGCACCGCGGCACTGGCCAGCGGACGTGCGTGGAACGCGAGGCGGATGCGATAGGCGCCATGGGCGGACGCATGAGCCCACCAGGTACGCGAATTGTTTACGATGGTCTTAAAGCTCATAGATACCGATGTCTGATTCGAAGTCCAAGCCGCGCCGCGCCGGCATCGCGCAACCTGCCCTGCAGGCTGCCCTGACGGATGCCGCCACCGACCCGGTGCGTCGTGCCATGTGGCTCGACGCCTTGGAACAGCAGCTTCGCCCCTGCCTTCCGCCTGCCCTCGCGCCGCATTGCCGGTTGGCGAACGTGGCGGGCAAGCGGCTCGTTTTTATCGTCGACTCCCCCGTGTGGAACGCCCGGCTTCGCCTGGCGGCACCCGAATTGATCAACGTGGYCCAATCCATCGGACTGGCGGTCACCGAAGTCACCGCCAAGACAAGCCCCGCGTCGGTCATCAAGCCTGCGCAGAACCCGGTCGTACCCGTATCGGAGGCGTCCCGCAAAGGGCTGCAAGCGGCCCTCGACCTCCTGTCCGAACCGGACTCCGCCGGTACGCCTGCCGATCGCGGCAGTCATCGTGGTCGGCGGAAAAATTGACTCGGCCATCACGAGGGACGGGGCATGGTACCGGCCACCGCTGGTCGGAGCGTTAGCCAGAAGTTAAGGCCGCGTTATTTCCGGACCCATTTCCTGACCGAGGTCACAGTTTCGCCAAGGCGTAACGAATCGCGCGCGCACGCGTGACGGGGGTGGGAAACCGGGCGACAACGGATTCACCGTCCCGACGGGACGGAGGTCTCAGACGGCCAGGGCGGGGGCCGCGTACGTGACCGGCGACGGCGCGGTACGGTCTTCGAACGTCACTTCTTCCCACGCCGAGGTCTGGGCAAGCAGGGCGCGGACCAGCTTGTTGTTGAGTGCGTGGCCCGACTTGAAGCCCTCGTAGGCGCCCAGGATGGGGCGGCCGGCGAGGTAGAGGTCGCCGATGGCGTCCAGGATCTTGTGGCGGACGAATTCGTCCGTGTAGCGCAGGCCATCTTCGTTCAGCACGCGGAACTCGTCGAGCACGATGGCGTTGTCCAYCGAACCGCCGAGGCCGAGGTTGCGCTCGCGCATGTATTCCAGGTCGCGCATGAAACCGAACGTGCGTGCACGTGCGACTTCCTTGACATACGCGCCGGTGGAGAAATCCACTTCCGCCCGCGACTGCGAGGCCGGAATCATCGGATGATCGAACTTGACCGTGAAGCCCAGCTTGAAGCCGTCGTAAGGCTCGAAGCGCGCCACCTTGTCGCCGTCGGTGACCTCCACCGTATGCAGGATGCGGATGAAGCGCTTCGGCGCGTCCTGCTCGGCGATGCCGGCGGACTGGATCAGGAACACGAACGGACCCGCGGAGCCGTCCATGATCGGCAACTCGGCCGAGGACAGTTCAACGTAGGCATTGTCGACGCCGAGGCCGGCCATCGCCGACATCAGGTGTTCGACGGTCTGCACCTTCGCACCTTCGCAGGTGAGGCCAGTGCACAGCGTGGTCTCGGTGACCAGATCGGCGCTCGCGGGAATCTCCACCACCGGCGACAGGTCGACGCGCCGGAACACGATGCCGGTATCCGCCGGGGCCGGGCGCAGGGTCATGTAGACCTTTTCGCCACTGTGCAGCCCCACGCCCGTCGCGCGGATCACGTTCTTGAGGGTGCGTTGCTGGGCCATCGGAGGGGATCGCAGGTGGGGGGAACCTGAGGGGGCAGCGAGAATATCACGCAGGCCACTGAATCTTAACGGAAGAACCGGTCTGTCCCACGCCTGCAACAACGGCCTGGTAGCGCCGTCGGGAAAGGGCTGCCGGACCGGCGAAGGTCCGGCAGCAAAAGGACAGGGCGATGCAGCAATACGGCCCCTCCCCTTGCGGGGAGGGTGTTGCGTGATCAGTCCGCCTGGCGGCGGAGGAACGCCGGGATGTCCAGGTAGTCGGACGGCAGCTCCGCTGCGACGGGTGCCGACGCGGGGGCCGACGGCGCGGGCGAGGCCGAACCACGGCGCAGGCCCAGGCCGCTGGTGGCGGCGCTGATCGGATCCATCGAGAAGCCGTCGTCGATCGGCATGCCGGTGGTGGCGTCGCGGACCAGCTTGATCGGCGCGCGCATCGGCTCGCGCAGGTCGCCGCCACGGCCGACCGGCTGGCGGGCGGCGTTGCGGTTCAGGCCCGTGGCGACCACGGTCACGCGCACTTCGTCCTGCATGTCCGGATCGAGCACGGTGCCGACCACGACCGTCGCGTCTTCCGAAGCGAAGCCTTCGATGGTGCGGCCGACTTCGTCGAACTCGGCCATCGTGAAGTCCGGGCCGGCGGTGATGTTGACCAGGATGCCGTTGGCACCGTTGAGGTTGACGTCGTCCAGCAGCGGGTTCTGGATCGCGGCCTCGGCGGCCGCCTGCGCTCGGTCGTCGCCGCGGGCGCTGCCGGTGCCCATCATGGCCAGGCCCATCTCGCTCATCACGGTACGAACGTCGGCGAAGTCGACGTTGATCAGGCCCGGGCGGACGATCAGGTCGGCGATGCCCTGCACGGCGCCGAGCAGCACGTCGTTGGCGGCGCGGAAGGCCTGGATCATCGTCGCGTTGCGGCCCAGCACGGTGATCAGCTTTTCGTTCGGGATGGTGATCAGCGAATCGCAGTGGTGGCTCAGTTCCTCGATGCCCTTCAGCGCGACCTGCATGCGGCGGCGGCCTTCGAACGGGAACGGCTTGGTGACCACGGCGACGGTCAGGATGCCCATCTCCTTGGCCAGCTGTGCCACGACGGGCGCGGCGCCGGTACCGGTGCCGCCGCCCATGCCGGCGGTGATGAACACCATGTCGGCGCCGTCCAGCGCGTCGATGATGCGCTCGCGGTCTTCCAGTGCGGCCTGGCGGCCGACTTCCGGATTCGCACCCGCACCCAAGCCCTTGGTGACGTTGCTGCCGAGTTGCAGCTGCAGCTTGGCGCCGCAGTTCTTGATCGCCTGCGAATCGGTGTTGGCGGTGATGAACTCCACGCCATCCACGCTGCCGTTGACCATGTGCGCCACGGCGTTGCCGCCGCCGCCGCCCACGCCCACGACCTTGATCACTGCATTCGGGGCCATCTTTTCAACCAGTTCGAAATGTGCCATGTCCTTGTCCTCGTTTATTTAGTTATGTGGTGCTGGTGGAACGAACGTCGTGACGCCTTCAACTTCGCGGAGGATGTCGCCTCACTCAGAACTCGCCGCGATACCAGTTCTGCAGTTTCTTGAACCAGCTGCCCGCCTTGCCCGTGGGCAACGACGGACGCCGGGGATGTTCGATCTGGCTGCCCATCAGCAGCAGGCCCACGCCGGTGGCATGCACCGGGTTGCCGACCACTTCGCCCAGCCCGGTGACGTGCTGCGGGATGCCGACGCGCACGGGCATCTGCAGCATCTCTTCGGCCAGCTCGACAACGCCTTCCATCTTCGCGGCGCCACCGGTCAACACCATGCCCGCGCGCACGCGCTCCTCGAAGCCCGAGCGGCGCAGTTCGGCCTGCACCATCTCGAAGATCTCCTCGTAGCGCTGCTGTACGGCCTGCGCCAGCGCGTGGCGCGGCAGGCGGCGCGGCGGGCGGTCGCCCACGCTCGGCACCTGGATGCTTTCTTCGGCCGTGGCGAGCTGGGCCAGCGCGCAGGCGTAGCGCACCTTGATCTGTTCGGCTTCCGGTGTCGGCGTGCGCAGCATGTGCGCGATGTCGTTGGTGACCTGGTCGCCGGCGATAGGCAGCGAGGCCGTGTGGCAGATCRCACCCTGCACGAACACCGCGAGGTCGGTGGTGCCCGCGCCCATGTCGACCAGCACCACGCCAAGCTCGCGCTCGTCGCTGGTCAGCACGGCGACGCTGGAGGCCAGCGAGGAGAAGATCAGGTCGTCGATCTGCAGGCCGCAGCGCTGCACGCACTTGCTGATGTTGGCGGCCGCCGACTGCGCGCAGAACACCAGATGCGCGTCCACCTCCAAGCGCACGCCCGTCATGCCGACCGGATTGCGGATGCCTTCCTGCGAGTTGTCCAGCTTGTACTCGCGCGGAATGGCGTGGAGGATCTTCTGATCGGCCGGGATCGCGACCGCCTTGGCTGCCTCCAATACGCGGTCCAGGTCGCCCCAGGTCACTTCGCCGTCGCGGATCGGCACGATGCCCGGTGAGTTGCGGCACTGCACGTGGTTGCCGGAGATCGACGCGTAGACCGAGCGGATCTCGCAGCCGGCCATCAGCTCGGCCTCTTCGATCGCACGCTGGATCGACTGCACCGTGGATTCGATGTCGACGACCACGCCGCGCTTCAGGCCGCGCGATTCGTGCGAGCCGATGCCGATCACCTCGATCGGATTGCCCGGCGCGTACTCGCCGACCAGCGCCGTCACCTTGGAGGTGCCGATGTCCAGCCCGACGATCAGCGATTTGTCACCCTTGCGATTCATGTAATGCCCTGCAGAAGACGACCCGCGACCGCGATCGGCGCAGGCAATGGAGTCGGTGTCGCGGCCGGTGGCGGCGCCTTCGGCGCCTCGCCCCAGCTGAGCGCGAACCCGTTGGTGTAGCGGAGGTCGGCGCGCACCAGCGGCTGCGCCTGGGTGGCGAGCAGCTGCGGCAGCATCCGTGCGAAACGGCCCAGGCGCGGACGCGCGTCGGCGCGGCCGACCACCACTTGCGTGCCGTTGCCCAGCAGCAGCGACCAGCTGCCGCGCGCATCCATCACCAGCGTGGTGACGTCCAGGCCCATCGGCGCGAACAGCTGGCGCGATTCGTTGTACAGCGCGGTCACTTCCTGCACCTGCGACTCGGGGCCGCCGAGCTGCGGCAGGTCCAGGCCGGTGAGCTCCTTCGGCATCGGGAAGAGGCGGCCGTGTTCGGACAGCAGCTTGTCGTCGCCCCAGCGCGCGAACGGCTTGTGTTCGGTGATGCGCACTTCCAGTACGTCGGGCCAGCGCTTGCGGACATCCGCGCGTTCGACCCACGGCAACTGTTCGACAGCGCGCTTGGCGTCTTCCAGCCGCACGGCGAAGAAGCCGCGCCGCGCGTGCGGTAGCACCGCCGCCTGCAGCTGCGCCGCATCGACGCGCGCCAGTTCGCCCTGCACGCGCAGCTTGCTCAGCGGCCACCGGTCGGCGCCGATCCAGCCGTTGACGACGGCGACGACCGGCAGCGCGACCAGCGCCAGCGCGAGCAGCCACGTCAGGATGCGCAGGGCGGCGTTCATCGGCCCGCCACCTCCGGCACCGTCTGCTCAAGGATGCGCCAGCACAGCTCTTCGAAACCGATGCCGACCTGCGCGGCTTCCTTCGGTACCAGCGAATGACTGGTCATGCCGGGCGCGGTGTTCACTTCCATCAGCAGGAAGCGGCCGTCGGCGTGGCGCATGACGTCGACGCGGCCCCAGCCGGTGCAACCCGCGGCGCGGAAGCCGTCCAGCGCCAGCGCACGGATTCGCGCTTCGTCGCCGGCGTCGTCCAGGCCCGGGCACAGGTACTGCGTGTCCTCTGCGATGTACTTGGCGTGGTAGTCGTACCAGCCCTTGGCCGGCGCGATGCGCACCGACGGCAGTGCCAGATCACCGAGGATGGCGACGGTGAATTCGCCACCGGTCAGCATCTGCTCGGCCAGCAGTTCGCCGGAATACGAAGAGGCGAAGGCCACGGCGGGCGCCAGGTGGTCTTCGCCGATGATCTGGAACACGCCGACACTCGACCCTTCGGCCGACGGCTTCACGAACACCGGGAAGCCCAGCGTRCGCACTGCGGCGACCAGATCGCCACCGGCCGGAATACGCACGAACGTCGCAGTGGGCAGACCCGCGGCCTGCCACACCTGCTTGGTGCGGATCTTGTCCATCGTCAGCGCCGAACCCAGCACGCCGGGGCCGGTGTACGGCACGCCGAGCGATTGCAGCAGGCCCTGCAGCACGCCGTTCTCGCCATCGCCGCCGTGCATGATGTTGAAGACGCGGTCGACCTTGCCCGCGCGGATCGCTTCGATCAGCGCAGGCACGCCGTCGACGGCGAATGCCTGCACGCTGCGCGCGAGCAGCGCGTCGAGCACGTTCCGCCCGGAGTTGAGCGACACCTCGCGCTCGCTGGACGCGCCGCCCAGCAGCACGGCCACACGGCCGAAGCGCGAAGCATCGGTGATGCGCAGCGGCGGAACGGTCAGGTCGTTCATGCGGTGTCCTTGCCGGTGAATCCGTGCGCGGCGATGTGCTGCGACATGTGGCCGATGTCGCCGGCACCCATCAGCAGCAGCAGATCACCGTCCTGCAGGACGTCGGGCAGCACGTCGACCAGGTCGCTGACCTGGCTGACCACCACCGGCTCGTTGCGGCCGCGGGCACGGATCGCACGCGCCAGCGACTTCGAATCGGCGCCGGCGATTGGCTGTTCGCCGGCCGGATAGACCTCGCTCAGCACCAGGGCGTCGGCTTCCGACAGCACGGCCGCGAACGCATCGAACTGGTCGCGCGTGCGGCTGTAACGATGCGGCTGGAACGCGACGACCAGGCGCTTGTGCGGCCAGCCACCACGCGCGGCGGCGAATACGGCGGCGAGTTCCTTCGGGTGATGGCMGTAGTCGTCGACCAGTTGCACGCGCGCGCCCTGCGACGTGGTGATTTCGCCGAGGTCGTTGAAGCGGCGGCCGATGCCGGCGAACTTCTCCAGCGCGGCCGCGATGTTCTCCGGCGAAACGCCCAGCTGCCAGCCGATCGCGGCGGCCGCCAGCGCGTTCTGCACGTTGTGGCGGCCGGGCAGCGCCAGGCTGACGCGGATGCTGGCGTCCTCCGGCAGGCGCAGGGTGAAGTGCATGCGACCGCCTTCCTGCTCGACGTCCTCGGCGCGCACGTCGGCGTTCTCGGCGAAGCCATAGCTCATCACGTGGCGCGGCGTGTCCGCCGCGATGGCGGCCACTTCCGGATCGTCRATGCACAGCACGGCCAGGCCATAGAACGGCAGGCGCTGCAGGAACTCGGCGAACGCCGCCTTCACGCGCTCGAAGTCGTTGCCGTAGTTTTCCAGGTGATCGGCGTCGATGTTGGTGACGACGGAGATCAGCGGATTCAGGCGCAGGAAGCTGCCGTCGCTTTCGTCGGCCTCGGCCACCAGCCACTGGCCGTCGCCGAGCTTGGCGTTGGCGCCGGCGGCGAGCAGCTGGCCACCGATGACGAACGTCGGGTCCAGGCCGCCTTCGCTCAGCACGGCGGCGGCGAGGCTGGTGGTGGTGGTCTTGCCGTGCGTGCCCGCGACGGCGATGCCGCGGCGGAAGCGCATCAGTTCCGCGAGCATGGCGGCACGCGGCACGATCGGGATACGCTGGCTGCGCGCCTCCATCAGCTCCGGGTTGTCGTGCTTGATGGCGCTGGACACCACCACGCAGTCGGTGCCCAGCACGTTGGACGCGTTGTGGCCGCGCATGACGCGCGCGCCCAGCGACGCCAGCCGACGGGTCGCGGCGTTGTCGGCGTTGTCCGAACCTGAGACTTCGTAGCCCAGCGTGCACAGCACTTCGGCGATGCCGCTCATGCCGGAGCCGCCGATGCCGACGAAGTGCACCCGGCGGAACTCCTTGGCCAGGTTGCCGGTGTGTTGCAGGCGGCGCTCGCGTGCAGCAGCCATCATCATGCCTGCGTCCTCATTTCAATGGCTTCCTCGAGAATGATGTCGGCGATGCGGTCGGCCGCATCGGTCCTGGCCAGTGCGCGCGCGGCTTGCGCCATCGCCATGCGCTTGCCTGGGTCGGCGATGAGCGGGCGCAGCGCCGCCGTCAGGGTTTCGGCCAAGGTGTCGTCCTGCTTCAGCAGCACGGCCGCACCACGCTCGACCAGGTATTCGGCATTGCGGGTCTGGTGGTCGTCGACGGCCTGCGCGAACGGGACCAGCACGCTGCCCACGCCGACCGCGCACAGCTCGGCGAGCGTGGAAGCGCCGGAGCGGCAGACCACCAGATCGGCCCACGCATACGCCGCCGCCATGTCGGTGATGAAGGCTTCGACGCTGGCCGCCACGCCCGCATCCGCATAGGCCTTTGCGGCTTCGTCGCGCAGCTTTTCGCCGCACTGGTGGCGCACTTCGAGGCTGCCCGGCGGCAACGCCGCGATCGCCTTCGGTACCGCCAGGTTCAAGGCACGCGCGCCCTGGCTTCCACCCAGCACCAGCACGCGCAGCGGACCGCCGCGGCCCGCCAGGCGTTCGGATGGCGTGGGCAATGCCGCGATTTCGTCGCGCACTGGATTGCCGACGACTTCCTCGCGCGCCGGGAAGGCGCCGGGAAAGCCCGTCATCACGCGGCGAGCGACCTTCACCAGCATGCGGTTGGTGAATCCGGCCGCGCGGTTCTGTTCGTGCACCATCAGGGGCACGCCCATCAGGCGCGCAGCGACGCCCCCGGGACCTGCCGCGAAGCCGCCGAAACTCACCACGGCGCGCGGCACCCGGCGACGCAACACGAAACCGGCGGCGCGGATCGCGCGCAGGATGCGGACCGGCGCGCCGAGCAGCGCGAGCTTGCCCTTGCCCCGCAACCCGCTGATGGCCAGCGTATCCAGCGGAATATCGTGCTGCGGCACCAGGCGCGTTTCCATCGCGCCATCGGCGCCCAGCCAGACCACCGGCACGCCGCGCGCGCGCAGCACCTTCGCCACGGCCAGCGCGGGGAAGATGTGGCCGCCGGTTCCGCCGGCCATAATCATCACGGGGGCATGCATCGGCGCGTTCATGCCAGCCTCTCGAACGTCGGCTCGACGCGCGCGTGCAGGCGGCTGGTGCCGCGCAGGGTCTGCGACAGCGAGACGCCGGCAGCGGTCGCCGGTGCGGGGCTGGCGGGACGCGGC
>NZ_JBGFFG010000061.1:0-11489 GCF_056175765.1 Pseudoxanthomonas sp. LjRoot204_2
GTACTGGGCGCGCTGGTTCTATCCGCTCAACGTGCTGGCGCTGTGCCTGGCCGCCATCCCGTTCGCGTTCGGCAGCCTGCGCAGCGGCGGCATGGGCAAGCGGTTGTTCCTGGGCATCGTGTTCGCCGTCGGCTTCTACGTGCTGCAGACGATGTTCGTGCGGCTCGCGGGTGCATTCCGGCTCGACTACCGCATCGCGTACGCCATTCCGCCGTTCGCCCTGCTGGGCATTTCCTGGCTGATGTTCCGGCGCAGGAGCCGCTGAGGCGCCATCAGGCGCGCTTCGGCAATCGCACCACGCGCGTGCCGCTGAAGCGGTCGTGGAAGGCCAGCCGGTCGCGGTCCAGCCACGCCCACCAGAAGCCCAGGCCCGCGGCCAGCGTCGACAGCGTCGCCAGCGCATAGCGTCGCCACAGCGCGGCCAGCGTCGGTGTGCCGCCGTCGGCCGCGATCACCTTCAACCGCCACGGCCGCATGCCAAGGGTCTGTCCACCGCGCAGCCAGCTGAAGGTGGCATACAGCCCGGCGGCGCCCCAGCAGCACGTCCATAACAGCCACCACATCGGGCTGAAGGGCTCGATGTTGTGGCGGACGTTGTCGCTGATCACCACGTCAACCAGCACGAACGGAATCGCCACCGCCAGCCACATGGCCAGCACGGGCCAGAAATCGTAGAGCAGCGCGAGCAGGCGCCAGCCGATCAGGGCGCGGGAGGATGCGGGAGTGGTAGCGGGATCCGTCATCGCGACAGGATACCGGCTACGACCCGTCGACTCTCGTGGGAGCGTCGTCAGTCGCGAAATGAGCCGGCGACGGCGCATAACGCCTTCGGGTGCGGTACTTCCACGCGTCCTGGGGCGATCGGCTTTCGCGACTGACGTCGCTCCCACAAGAACGATCCGCATCGCCTAAGCTTGCCGCATGACTGCCCGCACGCCCGCCGAACGCCGCCAGCAGGCGAGCACATTGCCTCCGGTACCGGACGCCGATGCGAACGACATCGCAGCCTTCCTGGATGCGATCTGGGCCGAAAGCGGTCTCGCACGGCCGTCGCTCGACAGCTATCGGCGCGATCTGGAAGGCTTCGCGCGCTGGCGCAACGGGCGCGGGGGAGGGTTGGCGGCGGCGGATCGTGCCGCGCTGTTCGACTACCTGGCCTGGCGCACGCGCGAGGGCTATTCGCCGCGCAGCAATGCCCGGCTACTGTCCGCCCTGCGGGCCTTCTACGCCCACCGCCTGCGCCGGGGCCAGCGTCGCGACGATCCCACGGCACTGCTCGAGCCCCCCCGCCTGCCGCGCTCATTGCCGAAGGCGCTGGCGGAAACCGAGATCGATGCGCTGCTGGCCGCGCCGGACATTGACACCCCGCTGGGCCTGCGCGACCGCGCCATGCTGGAGCTGATGTACGCGGCCGGCCTGCGCGTCAGCGAACTGGTCACCCTGCCGGCGACGGCAGTCAACCTGCGGCAGGGCGTGCTGCGGGTCACCGGCAAGGGCAGCAAGGACCGCCTGGTGCCGTTGGGGGAAGAGTCGCAGCACTGGCTGGAAACCTACCTGGCTCGGTCGCGGCCCGCGCTGGTCGGCAAGCGCAGCGTGCCGGCCCTGTTCGTCGGCGCAACGGGCGAGCCGCCGACCCGGCAGCAGTTCTGGTCGCTGGTGAAGCGCTATGCGGGCGCCGCGGGCATCGATCCCGTCCGCATCAGTCCACACGGGCTACGCCACAGCTTCGCCACCCACCTGCTGAACCGCGGTGCCGACCTCCGCGCGCTGCAACTGCTGCTGGGTCACAGCTCGCTGTCGACCACCCAGATCTACACGCTGGTCGCGCGCGAGCACCTGAAGCAGCTGCACGGACGCCATCACCCGCGCGCGTGAGCCCGCTCACACTGGCGGGCGGTTAAGCCGCCTGCCTGCCACCGTGTGCCAGAATTCCCGCCTGTTCCCTGCCAGCCAGCCGCGTCGCGGCTCATTCCGGATGCCCCTGATGCCCCGCCTGATCACCGCCGCCCTGCTGGGTGCCCTGAGCCTGACCGCCTGCGCGCAGGCGCCGCAACCGCCTGCCAAGGACCAGGCCGCGACCGCGTCGCCCGCGCCGGCCTCCGCGCCCCAGCTCAAGCCGGGAACCGGGAGCACGCCCGACGACCGCGCGCGCTCCGCCGTGGCGCAGTTGAACCCTCGCGCCAAGATCGACTACGTCGGTGCCGCGCCGTTGCCGGGCTTCCGGGAAGTGATCGTGGGCGGGCAGTTGCTGTACATCAGCGACGACGGCCGCTACGTCATGCAGGGCGCCGTGCTGGACCTGCAGCAGCAGCAGGACGTGATGCAGAACAGCGTCGCCCTGGCCAAGCACCGCAGCGCGCTGATCGCCACCATTCCCCACAGCGAGAAGATCGTGTTCGCGCCGCCGAACGCCAAGTACACGGTCACCGTGTTCACCGACATCGAATGCGGCTACTGCCGCAAGCTGCACGAGGAAATCGCCGAGATCAACCGGCAGGGCATCGCGGTGGAGTACCTCGCGTTCCCGCGCATGGGACTCGGCAGCCAGGACCACAAGGACATGATCTCGGTCTGGTGCGCACCGGATCGCAAGCGCGCACTGACCGACGCCAAGGCCGGCAAGTCCGTCCCCGCGCGCGACTGCAAGAACCCGGTGACCATGGAGTTCGACGTCGGCCAGCGCATCGGGGTCAGCGGAACCCCGGCCATCTATTCGGCGGACGGCGTCCAGCTGGGCGGCTACCTGCCACCGGCCGCGCTCCGGGCCAAGCTGGATGAACTGGCCGCCAGAAAGGCCCCTGCCGCGCCCGCGGGCGCCGCCCCCTGATCCCGACGAAGCCGGCCCCGCGCCGGCTTCGCTACAATAGCGGGCCCCGTCTGACGGCACGCCCCCACGGTTCCGGACATGATCGTCCTCGAAGGCCAACCGGCCTTGTCGCACTTCCGCCGCGCGCGGCTCGAATCCAGGCTCCAGTCGATTGTTTCCGACGTCCGCATCTGCGGCGCCTGGCACGTCTATTTCATCGAACCCGAGGCAGGCGCCACGCCGGACCTGGCCACGCTGCGCCGCATCCTGCAGGCCGGTGACGGCAGCGAGGCGCTGGCGGCGGGCGCGGTCTCGCGCTTCGTCACCCCGCGCCTCGGCACGCTGTCGCCGTGGGCCAGCAAGGCCACCGAGCTGCTGCGCGGTGCCGGACAGCCGGTCAAGCGCGTCGAACGCGGCCTGCGCATCGACCTGGAAGGCTGGAACGACAGCCGGCCGGCACTGGCGAAGGCGCTGCACGACCCGATGACGCAATCGCTGCTGGCGAGCCGCGAGYAGGCGCAGGCGCTGTTCATCGCGCCGGCGCGCGGCGAACTGGAACGCATCCCGCTGGCACAGCTGGAAGCCGCCAACGCGCGCCTCGGCCTGGCGCTGGCCGAGGACGAGATCGATTACCTGCGCACCCGTTACACCGAGCTGGGTCGTGATCCCTCCGACGTCGAACTGATGATGTTCGCGCAGGCCAACTCCGAGCACTGCCGGCACAAGATCTTCAATGCCACCTGGACCATCGACGGCAAGGACCAGGACCGCTCGCTGTTCCGGATGATCAAGCACACCCATGCGCAGACGCCCGAGCACACGCTCAGCGCCTACAGCGACAATGCGGCGGTGGTCGAGGGTTATCCGGCGGCCCGTTTCCGCCCCGACGGCAGCGGCCAGTACCGCCTCGAGGCGACGCTGGACTCGGCGTTCTGCATCAAGGTCGAGACACACAACCATCCGACCGCGATCGCCCCGTTCCCCGGCGCCAGCACCGGTGCCGGCGGCGAGATCCGCGACGAGGGCGCCACCGGCCGCGGCGGCAAGCCGAAGGCCGGCCTGACCGGCTTCTCGGTCTCGCACCTGCGCATCCCGACACTGCCGCAGCCGTGGGAGATGCCTCGCGCGCTGAATCCGCGCATGGCGCCGGCGCTGGAGATCATGCTCGACGGCCCGCTGGGAGGCGCCGCGTTCAACAACGAATTCGGCCGGCCGAACCTGCTGGGCTATTTCCGCAGTTTCGAGCTGCCGGAAGGCGAGGCACTGACCCGCGCCTACGACAAGCCGATCATGCTGGCCGGCGGCCTGGGCGCGATCGACCGCATCCAGGTGGAGAAGAAGACGCTCTCGGCCGGCGATGCCGTCATCGTGCTCGGCGGCCCGGCGATGCTGATCGGCTTGGGTGGCGGTGCGGCGAGTTCGGTGGCTTCCGGCGAAAGCGCCGAAGCGCTCGATTTCGCCAGCGTGCAGCGCGACAACCCCGAGATGGAGCGCCGCTGCCAGGAAGTCATCGACCGCTGCGTGGCGATGGGCGAGGACAACCCGATCCTGTGGTTCCACGACGTGGGCGCGGGCGGCCTGTCGAATGCGATTCCTGAACTGCTGCACGACTCCGGCGTGGGCGGGGTGATCGACCTGGGCAAGGTACCCAGCGACGATCCGTCGCTGTCGCCGATGCAGCTGTGGTGCAACGAATCGCAGGAGCGTTACGTGCTGGGCGTGCCGCAGGCGCGCCTGGCCGAATTCGCCGCACTGTGCGAGCGCGAGCGTTGCCCCTTCGCAGCCGTCGGCGTGGCGACGAAGGAAGAACGCCTGGTAGTCGCGTACGGCGCAACGCCCGGCAGTATTCCTGCCGATGCGCCTATCGACCTGCCGATGGACGTGCTGTTCGGCAAGCCCCCGAAGATGCACCGCGACACCGCGCATCCGGCGCCGCCCCAGTGGCCCGCGCTGCAGACCGGGGCGCTGGACCTGCATGAAGCCGGCCTGCGCGTGCTCGCGCATCCGACGGTGGCCTCCAAGCAGTTCCTGATCACCATCGGCGACCGCAGCGTCGGCGGCCTGACCGCACGCGACCAGCTGGTCGGCCCGTGGCAGATGCCGGTGGCCGACTGCGCGATCACGCTGAGCGGCTACGAAGGTTTTGTCGGCGAAGCGATGGCGATCGGCGAGCGTACGCCGCTGGCGCTGCTCGATGCCGCCGCCGCCGCCCGCATGGCAGTGGGCGAAGCGATCACCAACCTGTGCGCCGCGCCGGTGGAATCGCTGCACCGCGTGAAGCTGTCCGCGAACTGGATGGCGGCTGCCGGGCATCCGGGCGAAGACGCGCTGCTGTTCGACGCGGTGAAGGCCGTCGGCATGGAGCTGTGCCCCGACTTGGACATCAGCATTCCGGTCGGCAAGGACTCGCTGTCGATGCAGGCGCAGTGGCATCGCGACGGTCAGGCGCAGAAGTCGGTGTCCCCGGTGTCGCTGATCATCAGCGCCTTCGCGCCGGTCACCGACGTGCGCCAGCACCTGACGCCGCTGCTGTCGCGCGAAGACGACAGCGAGTTGTGGCTGATCGGGCTGGGCGCGGGCAAGAAGCGTCTCGGCGGTTCCGTGCTCGCGCAGGTCTACCCGCAGTCGGGCGGCGAGGGCGCCTGGCCGGCGTTCGCCGGCGGTGGCCACGACGAAAGCGTGCCGGACCTCGACGATCCGCAGCGCCTGCGCGATTTCTTCCACCTGATCGCCGACGCACGCGAGGCCGGCCTGCTGCTGGCGTACCACGACCGCAGCGACGGCGGCGCGTTCGCCGCGTTGTGCGAGATGGCGTTCGCCTCCCACCGCGGCCTGGACATCAACCTCGACGGCTGGGGCGACGATGCGTTCCGCACGCTGTTCGCCGAAGAACTCGGTGCGGTGGTGCAGGTGGCCGACGAAGACCGCGCTGCGTTCGCCGATCTGGTCGAGCGCCACGCGCTGACCGAGTGCGCGCAGCGCATCGCACGCCCGACCACGGCGTCCACGATCCGCGTGCAGCAGGACGGCGACGTGCTGGCGGAGTGGCGCTGGGAGGACCTCTTCGATGCCTGGTGGTCGGTCACCCACGCCATGCAGAAGCTGCGCGACAACCCCGAGGCCGCCGACCAGGAGCGCGATGCCGCACGCCAGTTCGGGCGCACAGGCCTGAAGCCGAAACTGTCCTTCGACGCCGCCGAGGATGTCGCGGCGCCCTTCGTCGCCACGGGCAAGCGCCCGAAGGTGGCGATCCTGCGCGAGCAGGGCGTCAATGGCCAGATCGAGATGGCATCGGCCTTCGCCCGCGCCGGCTTCGATGCGTTCGACGTGCACATGAGCGACCTGATCGCGGGGCGCGTGTCGCTGAAGGACTTCAGCGGCCTGGCGGCCTGCGGCGGCTTCAGTTACGGCGACGTGCTGGGCGCGGGCCGCGGCTGGGCGACCTCGATCCTCGAGCGTGGTGCGCTGCGCGATGCCTTCGCGGCGTTCTTCGCGCGACAGGACACGTTCTCGCTGGGCGTCTGCAACGGCTGCCAGATGATGAGCCAGCTGAAGGACATCATTCCCGGTGCGCAGCACTGGCCGCAGTTCCTGCGTAACCAGAGCGAGCAGTTCGAAGCGCGCGTGGCATTGCTGGAAGTGCAGGAATCGCCGTCGGTGTTCTTCCGCGGCATGGCCGGCTCACGCATCCCGGTGGCAGTGGCCCATGGCGAAGGACGTGCCGAGTTCGCCGGCCCGGTCGACCAGGCCGCGGCGCGCGTGGCGCTGCGCTACGTGGACGGCGATGGTGCGATCGCGACCACGTATCCGCTCAATCCCAACGGCTCTCCGGACGGCATCACCGGCCTGACCAGCGACGACGGCCGGGCGACCATCCTGATGCCGCATCCCGAGCGCACACCGCGCAGCGCGAACCACAGCTGGCATCCGGCGGGCTGGCCGGACGATTCGCCGTGGCTGCGCATGTTCCGCAATGCGCGGGTGTGGGTGGGCTGAGCCTGCGCGCCCGTTGGCGACAGCGGGCCACTCCGGGGCAACGCGGCACCTGATAAAGTCCGGGCCTTCAAGGAGGCCCCCGTGAACGCAGCCGTGTCCGACCCCTCGCTTTCCGCCGACGAGCGTATCGTCGGCGCGCTGCTTGCACGCGGAAGGCTGAAGGAAACCGACCTGGCGCGTGCGCGCCGCCTGCAGGACGAGGCGGGCGGCGGTCTGCTGGCCTTGCTGTCGCGGCTGGGACTGGTCTCCGAGCGCGACCATGCGGAAACCGCGGCGGAGGTGCTCGGGCTGCCGCTGGTCAACGCCAAGGATGCGCCGGACGTGCCGCCGGAATCGGTGGTGATGTCGCTGCGCTTCCTGAAGCAGTTCCACCTGTGCCCGGTGGGTGAGGACGAGACCCACATCGATCTGTTGATGGCCGATCCGCAGGACCACTACGCGCTCGAGGCCGTGCGGCTGGCGACCGGCCGCATCGTGCGCCCGCAGGTGGCGCTGCGGTCGGAGATCAGCGACCTGATCGAGCGTTACTACGGGCAGGGACGCAGCGCGATGGGCGCGATCGTCGAGAATGCGGATGGCGAGGCCACCGCAGACCTCGATGATGTCGAGCACCTGCGCGACCTCGCCTCCGAGGCGCCGGTCATCCGCCTGGTGAACCTGGTGATCCAGCGCGCCGTCGAATTGCGCGCGTCGGACATCCACATCGAACCGTTCGAGAACCGGTTGAAGGTGCGCTACCGCATCGATGGCGTGCTGGAGGAGGGCGAAAGCCCGCCGGCCAACCTCACCGCGGCGGTGATCAGCCGCGTGAAGATCATGGCCAAGCTCAACATCGCCGAGCGCCGGTTGCCGCAGGACGGCCGCATCATGCTGCGCGTGCAGGGCAAGGAACTCGACCTGCGCGTATCCACCGTGCCCACGGCGCACGGCGAAAGCGTGGTGATGCGCCTGCTCGATCGCGAAACGGTGGTGTTCGACTTCAAGAAGCTGGGCTTCACCGATGCCTTCCTGCCGCAGTTCCAGAAAGTGCTGGAGCAGCCACACGGGATCCTGCTGGTCACCGGCCCCACCGGTTCGGGCAAGACCACCACGCTGTACACCGCGCTCAGCAAGCTCAATACGCCAGACGTCAAGATCATCACGGTGGAAGATCCCGTCGAGTACCAGATCGAGGGCATCAACCAGATCCAGGCCAAGCCGCAGATCGGGCTGGACTTCGCCCACGCGCTGCGCAGCATCGTCCGGCAGGATCCGGACATCATCATGATCGGCGAAATGCGCGACCTCGAGACCGCGCGCATCGCCATCCAGTCCGCGCTGACCGGCCACCTGGTGCTGTCCACGCTGCACACCAACAATGCGGCCGGCGGCATCACCCGCATGCTGGACATGGGCGTTGAGGACTACCTGATGACGTCCACCATCAATGGCATCCTCGCCCAGCGCCTCGTGCGCCGGCTGGAGCCGACGCATGCGGAGAGGTACGCGGCGTCGCCCGAGGAAATCGAAAAGTTCCACCTGCGCCGCTTCCAGCCCGAAGGCGACATCTTCCTGTACCGCCCGCGTGGCTCCGCCATCGCGCCGACCGGGTACCTCGGCCGCACGACCATCGTCGAATTCCTGGTGATGAACGACGACGTCCGCCGCGCCATCATGCGGCACGCGGGCATGGGCGAGATCGAGCAGCTGGCTCGCGAGGCCGGCATGCGGACCATGTACGAGGACGGCATCGTCAAGGCGCTGTCCGGCGAAACGACCATCGAGGAAGTCCTGCGCGTGACGGAAGAGGGGTGAGGCGCATGAACGGCAGACTGGCGGGTTACCTGATCCTGGCGGCGTGTGCGTTGCCGACCGTTGCGTTAGCGGCCAAGCCCGCACCGAAGACCCTCGCACGCGGCGAGCTGCCTGCGGGCTTCGCCATCGGTACGGCCTCGCCCTCGCTGGCGCTGCAGGTCGAGGTCGCAGGCGGCAAGGTCATCGCGTGGGCGCCCGCCGGTGACGGGCCCGGCAACCTGCGCGCCACCCGCAGCGGCGATGCCACGCAGACCACGCTGATGGTCAGCAGTACGCTGGCGGAGGCGGTCAAGTTCGACCTGTACGTCTCGCGGGACGGCGAGCAGTTCACCTACGCCAGCAGCTGCGGCGTGACGCCGGGCATCTCCTCGTTCGAGATGTGGGAGAAACCGGTGACGCACTTCGCGATGGGCAATCCGCGCGTCCTGCCGAAGGGCGGCATGGCCTGCGACTGAGGCCTGGCACTGCGGGTCCGGCTTCCGCCTCGTCCTCCTCCGCTGCGGCGCGGCTTTCCGCCTGCGGGATCCTCGTGAATACTCCGTTGGAATCGTTTCCAGCGGGGGTCGCGTGGACGGGAAGGGACGTGTGCGCGTGGCGTTGTTGGCCGCGCTGGCAGTGACGGGTGCGGCGGCGGCGAGGGACGACGCAAGGAAGACCTACGCCAATCCGCTGGATATCGACTACCGCTACAACTTCGAGCAGGAAAGCCTGGGGATCTCCTATCGCACGGGCGCCGACCCGGTGATCGTGCGCCACGGCGACGCCTACTATCTGTTCCAGACCCTGGCCGATGGCTACTGGCGCTCGACCGATCTGGTCGACTGGCGATTCATCACCCCCGATCGCTGGCCGTTCGACAGCATGGTCGCGCCTGCGGTGATCTCCGATGGCGACCGCATGCTGGTGATGCGTTCGCTGTTCTCGCCAGGGGCCGTGCTGGTGTCGCGCGATCCCGCCCGGGGGCGGTTCGATTTCCTGACGCGCATGCTGCCGGAACTGCCGAATGCGGTCGCGCCCGGCCGCGATGTCGGCTTGCCCGGATGGCGCAACGGCGATCCTCAGCCGGCGAAGATTCCGCCCGGTCCGTGGGACCCGGCGTTCTTCAGGGACGACGACGGTCGCTGGTACCTGTACTGGGGTTCGTCCGACACGTTCCCGCTGTACGGCATCGAACTCGACATGTCCAAGGGCATGCGTTACGTCGGTAAGCCGCGCGCGCTGCTCGCACTCGATCCCGAGGCGCATGGATGGGAGCGCTTTGGCCAGGATCATCGCGGCGCGTTCTTCCCCGACGGYGAGCCGGTCGGCAACTACATGGAAGGCGCCTGGATGACGAAGGTGCGGGGCCGGTATTACCTGCAGTACGGTGCCCCCCGGTACCGAGTACAACGCGTATGCGACCGGCACCTATGTGGGCGACAGCCCGCTGGGCCCGTTCACCTATGCGGCCTACAACCCGGTGGGCTACAAGCCCGGCGGCTTCGTGCAGGGGGCGGGCCACGGGTCCACGTTCCAGGATGCGCATGGCAACTGGTGGAATACGGGCACGCCGTGGCTCGGCTACAACTGGACCTTCGAGCGGCGCATCGCGATGTTCCCGGCGGCCTTCAGTACCGATGGCCAGATGTCGGTCAGCACGCGCTTCGGCGATTTCCCCCATTACTTGCCGGCGGGACCGAATGCGGATCCGACCGACCTGTTCACCGGCTGGATGCTGCTGTCCTGGCGCAAGCCGGTGACGGCGTCGACTACGCGGGAGGGATATCCCGCCGGCAATGCGACCGACGAGAATCCGCGCACGTTCTGGGTAGCCGGCAGGAACACGGCGGGACAGACACTGACGGTGGATCTTGGCGCTTCCAGGACGCTGCGCGCGATGCAGGTGAACTTCGCTGACTACCAGTCCGGGCGCTACGGTGATGCCGATGACATCTACACGGAATTCGCGCTGGAGTATTCGACGGACGGACGCCGCTGGCGGCCGCTGGCGGCCACCGGCGCACCGCGGCGCGATCGTCCGAATGCGTATTTCCAGCTGCCCGCGCCGGTCAGTGCGCGCTACGTACGCTACGTGCACGGTCACGTCGGTGCCGCCCATCTTGCGATCAGCGATCTGCGCGTGTTCGGCGATGCCGGCGGTCCTGTGCCGCGCGCGCCGCGGGGAGTGGTCGTCCGCCGCGACGCCGATCCGCGCCAGGCGTTCGTCAGCTGGCGCCCGGTACGCGGTGCGGTGGGCTACAACGTGCGGTGGGGCATCGCGCCGGACCGTTTGAACCTGACCTACCAGGTGTTCGCCGACCGGCCGACCACGCTGGAACTTCGCGCCCTCAGCCGGGGTGTCGCGTACCACGTGGCGGTCGAGGCGTTCGACGAGAACGGCGTGTCACCGCCGAGCGCAACCGTCGCGCTGCCTTGATCGCGCAGAAGAAGGGCCCGGCATGCCGGGCCCTTCCGCATTCCACGACAGCGACTTACAGGTCGATACCGAAACCGACGCCGGCCGACTTTTCGTCACCGCTGAACGCACCGCCGATGCTGAACGATGCGCGCTCGCCGAGCGGCTTCGAGTAGCCCACCGACAGCGCGTTCTCGCCGTTCTGCCAGCCTGCACCCACGGCGACGCGTCCACGCGGACTGCGGCTGCCCGCCGCGTTGATCGCCATGTTCAGCATCGCCGAGCTCATCGCGCCCATCCGGTCTAGACGACGGTCCTGTTCGGAGAAGCGACGGTCCACGTCACCGCGGAAGGCATTGAAGTCGTCCTCCAGCGCCTTGACCTGGAAGTCGGCATACGCCTTCGCGCTCGCCAGCGTGCTTGCCGAGGACTGATCGGTGTAGGACTGCGCGCTGCTGAGCGTGTTGGCGTCGCCGGCGTCGGCGTACGACGCGGCGG
>NZ_JBGFFG010000062.1:0-11391 GCF_056175765.1 Pseudoxanthomonas sp. LjRoot204_2
GGCCAGCGCGACTCGGCGATCAGCCCGAACAGCCCGCCCATCGACGCGCCGACCAGGACCGGCGGTTCCGGTTGTTCACCGGCCACCACGATCAGGTCGTCGGCGAACTGGTCGCCCGCATAGGGAAGATCGGGGGCATTGCGGCCGGACTCGCCGTGGCCACGCGCGTCGTAGGCGAGTCCGGCATATCCCTGTTCGGCCAGCCATTGCCCGGTTCGATGCCAGGCGCCCGCGGTCTGTCCGAACCCGTGCGCGTAGATCAGCGCCGGATGGCTCTGCAGGGCGCGGGGCGACGGGAAACGACGAAGCGCGAGCGGCACCTCTCCCTGTCCTTTCAGCACGCGATCCGAACCGGCGTCGATGACGCGGGAGCGCGGCGCGGGAGCAGGAGAGGTGGAGGTAACCATACGGCCAAGTATGGGTTGTCGCATTTAGAGCAGTCAATCGGTTTGGCATTCGCGTTTCACATGCAACCGATTGATTTGTCTTTATTTGTGGTGCGCTGCAGCATACATACCGCTACACACCTCGGCGTATGGTTAAATGCCGGCCATGAGCACGCCCAGCCCCGAAACACCCGCCAGCGCCCCCGCCCGCAACGCCCGCCTGAGTGCCGACGACTGGGCCCAGGCGGCGCTCGACCTGATCGCGGAGCAGGGGGTGTCGGCGGTGGCCGTGGAACCGCTCGCCCGCCGGCTGGGTGTCACGAAGGGCAGCTTCTACTGGCACTTCCCGTCCCGCGATGCGCTGCTGCAGGCGGCGCTGGAGCGTTGGGAAGTCGGTGAACAGGAAAACATCTTCGGCAGCCTGGAAAAGGTGGCCGATCCGCGCGAACGCCTGCGCGCGCTGTTCCAGCTGGTCGGGCACGAGGTCAAGCCGCACATCATCTACAGCGAACTGCTGAAGGCGCTGGATCACCCCTCCGTGCAGCCGGTCATCGACCGCATCTCGCAGCGCCGGCTGGACTATCTGGTGGCGATGTTCCGCCAGGCCGGCCTGCAGCGCACCGATGCCACGCATCGTGCGCGCCTGGCCTATGCGGCCTATGTGGGCTTCCTGCAACTGTCGCTGCAGCTGCAGCAGCCGCGCATGACGTCGGAAGAGTTCGAGACCTACCTCGAACACGTCATCTCGACGTTGATTCCGAACTGACGCTTCGTAAGGCGGCGTGTGGTCGCCGTGTGGAGGGCGGGCTACGTCGCGCCCGTCACTTGATTGGTGCGGGCGCGTCGACGGCTTGCATGTGCGAAGACAGCAGCCCCAGATCGGCCCGTACTTCCTGATCGTCGAACTGCGTGGTCGAGGTGATACGAACCGTCGCATGAACTCTCGGTTCGGCATCCAGATAGCAATCCTTGCATCGCTGGATCGTCAGTACCTTCAGCGTCGACCCTTCCGGGAAGCGCGTCCGCGAAATGACCTCCGGTCCATCAAAGCCGGGCGGGTGGACGACTTTGTAGACGCTAGGTGAGGGGCCGTAGTTCTGATCCAGGCTCACGCGATAGACGGTCATGTCAGCCGTCGTCCTGTACTCGTTGCCGACATATCGCGCGTACTCCGGATCGCGGCTTACATCTTCGTAGCTGACTGGATAGCAGCCAACCAGCAGGAGCGCTGCGAGCAAAGCGATGAATCTGGCGTTCATCGATGATCTCCTCCCGCGGGGCTCGCGCCGGATCGCCGCGTCTTGCCAGCGCGCGCGACCGCATAGAGCGCGACGTAGCAAAGGCCGAAGGCGAGCGGCAGTGCCCAAGCCTGTGGGCCATTGCCGTAGTTCAGATATGCGGCGTTGATGTGGATCGCGGGTATCGTCGTCAGTGGGAGGGCGATGACGGCACGACCATCGAGCCTGCGTGAGCGCCACAGCAGCCAGGCGGATGCCGTCAGCAGCGCCAACTGCAGGTAAACCCAGCCGCGATACACGGCGCTGTCGGACACGAGTAATGCGAGATGCACGGGAATCGATGTCAGTACGCAGGCGGCCAGCAGGCGCGAGAGCAAGCGGAAAGCCAATACGCCGGGAGATGCGTGCGACGTGGCGGCGCGCGTGACCTCCCTCACGCCGGCCCCATCGCCACYTGCCGCACGCCACCCCGCCACTCCCGCTGCTCGCGTACGTACCCGCTGCGCTCCAGCCAGCGGAAGATCGAGCGCACGGTGACGACGGGGTAGTCGCCGGACAGGCGCGTGCCGACGGGGTGGTCGGTGAAGTCGGTGTTGGCGGAGAACAGTCCGCCCAGTACGCGCTTGGAATAGGCGATGTGCACCGTGTCCGGCACGAAACCATCCCCGCGGGCGAAGGCGTACGCACTGCGGCGGTCGTAGATGCCGCGATCGGCGAATGCCGCGGCCATCACTTCGACGAGCCACGCGGTGGAGTTCTGGTAATCCTCGCTGCCGGGTCGCGCGATCAGGTTGTAGCGTGGGTGGTGCAGGCTGTGGCGTGGCATCTGCTGCAGCCGCGCGGCCAGGCGGTCGGCTACGTCCGGCGTGAACCAGACGATGCGCAGGTCCTGGTTCACGAGGTCGTCGGCGAAGAAGTTCACCAACCCCTGCGCATACAGGCCGGAGCGGTCGCTGCCGCATTCGTTGAGCAGGTGCACCACCGTCCAGCGGCCTTCGGCGTGGTCGCGCACGGCGAAACCGGCGTGGCTGTAGACCAGGCCCTGCTTCGACAGGTCGGTGCCAACGCGTGCGATCAGCGCCACCGGCGCATCCACCTCGTCGAGTTCCCGCGCCGCCAGCAACGCGGTGCGCGCGGCGTCCGCCACCTTGTGCGGCGGCATCTCCAGTTGCTTGCAGGCATCGCCCGCGCGTGCCGTCCCTGGCAGCGCGAGGACGAAGGCGAAAAGGCATGCCGCGAACGTGCGCATCACGCGATCACCCGCCGTAGCGGTGGCTGTGGATGTGGGGGCGGGCGGCGTCGTTGGCGATGAAGCACAGCGCTTCGCCGGCCGCGCTGAGGATCCAGCCGGTCGACACCGCAGCCACGCTGATGGCCGTGCCGACCGCGATGCCTAGCCGCTTGATCGCCTCCGCGCTCAGGTACACGACGAACGAGGCGGCGCCCACCACGCCCGCTGCGGCGACCGACACCGTGACCGCCACGCTGCCCGCCACCACGGCGACGCCGGTCACCACGGCGGACGCGCCATGGCCCAGTGCGTGGATCACCGCGACGGGCACTTCGATGGAGGCTTCGAGACTGGCCTGCGACATACGGCTGGCGCCATCGGACTGGGGGGCGGCCTGCGCCGGGAGGGTCATGCCGCCGGACAGGGCGGTGGCCAGGGCAAGCGATAGCGAGCGGGCGATCAGGCGGGTCATGGCGGGCTCCGGCGATGTCGCCGCACCTTGGCCGCGCTCACCCGCGGTGTTCAATCGGCATCGACGAGGTAAGCTCCGGCGCAACAACGGGTATAGGAATCCGCTACCGATGGCCGTCTCGGTCGACCTGATCGATGCCCTGAAGCGCTGCCTGCGCGCGCAGGAACTGACGTACCGCGAACTCGCCGTCCGCATCCGCATGAGCGAAGCGGCGGTC
Organism: Pseudoxanthomonas sp. LjRoot204_2; assembly: GCF_056175765.1. Lineage (NCBI taxonomy): Bacteria > Pseudomonadati > Pseudomonadota > Gammaproteobacteria > Lysobacterales > Lysobacteraceae > Pseudoxanthomonas > Pseudoxanthomonas sp. LjRoot204_2. Next base: position 3,545 of record NZ_JBGFFG010000062.1, read on the forward strand.
AAGCGCATGTTCTCCCGCCGCGCGATGAGCCTGCAGCGGCTCGAGCAGATCTGCGATGTGCTCGATGTCGGCCTGGCCGAGCTCAGCGCCGAAGCCTCGCGCGGGCGCAAGGCGATGGCCCAACTGAGCGAGGCGCAGGAACAGGCCCTGGTGGACGACCCGCCGCTGCTCATGGCGCTGTTCCTCACCCTGAACCGCTGGCGCCAGGACGACGTGATGGGCCACTTCGGCTTCACGCCGGCGCAGTGGACCGGTCTGCTGGTCAAGCTGGATCGCCTGGGCATCATCGAACTGATGCCCGGCAACCGCGGCCGCGCGCTGACCGCGCGCAACTTCCGCTGGCGTGCCGATGGCCCGATGGAGCGCTACTTCCGGCTCACCCTGCTGACCGATTACTTCGCCGATCCATTCGACGGGGAACAGGATGCGCTGCTGCTGCTGAGCGGCAGCCTGAGCATCGACGGCGTGAAGCAGCTCCGCCAGCGCCTTGAGGAGGTCGCGCGCGAGTTCGATGCGTTGCTCGCCCGCGATGCGACGCTGCCGGCGGAAGACCGGGTGGGGGTCAGCCTGGTGCTGGCGCAGAAGCCGTGGCTGCTGCAGCTGTTCAATCCCTACCGGCGCTCGCGCGAGGCGTAGCCGCCGGGAAGGAGATCGCGCTCGGAATGTCATCGATGGGGCCCGGAAAGCCATCGATGGCCCGTGTTGCTCCATCGATCGCCCTCTGAGCCCCGTCGATGGCACGTTGAGCTCCATCGGCATCGCCCCCGGAGCCCCATCGATCGGGTTCCGTGCTCCATCGATCACCTTCCGAGCCCGAGCGATGAGGCTCCGAGGGCGATCGATGGCATGGCGAGTCCCATCGATCGCTCTCGGAAAGCCATCGATCGGGCGTCCGGGCCTCATCGTTGGCTCTCCGAGCTCGATCGATGGCCTTCGGAGCTCCGTCCTTGGCGCGCAACGCCCTGTGTGGCGGGCCTTCTCTGGCCCTGGTGAGACGGAATGACCCTCGTTCCCCCTCCCGGATGACCGCCCGTCGACGTTCTCCTCGTCTGAAGGACAAGACATTGGTATCATTTTGGTCTCACTTTTCGAGGGTGTGGCATGAACGCAGCGGTCGATGTTTTCAAACGCAACGAATTTCCGGGCAGTTCGCTGGCCGCGTTGAACGCCTGGGTCGCCGAGGTCGCCGCGCTCACCCAACCCGACCACATCCACTGGTGCGATGGCAGCGATGCCGAGAACGCGCTGCTGACGAAGCAGATGCTGGCCGACGGCACCTTGCTGCCGCTGAATCCTGAAACCCACCCGCACAGCTGGCTGCACCGCTCCAGCCCGAGCGACGTGGCACGCGTCGAGCACCTGACCTTCGTGTGTACCGCGCAGCCCGACGATGCCGGCCCCAACAACCACTGGATGGCCCCGGCCGAGGCGCACGCGAAGATGGACGCGCTGTTCGCCGGATGCATGCGCGGGCGCACGCTGTACGTGATCCCGTACTGCATGGGTCCGATCGATTCGCCGCTCTCGCGCTGCGGCGTGGAGATCACCGATTCGCCGTACGTGGTGGCGAACATGCGCATCATGACCCGCATGGGCGCACCGGCGCTGGCGCGGATCGAGCGCGAAGGTGCGTTCGTGAAAGGCCTGCACTCCACCGGCGAGCTCGACCCGGACCGCCGCTTCATCATGCATTTCCCCGACGAGCTGACCATCAAGAGCTTCGGCTCCGGCTACGGCGGCAACGCGCTGCTGGGCAAGAAGTGCCACGCCCTGCGCATCGCCTCGCACCAGGCGCGCCATGAAGGCTGGCTGGCCGAGCACATGCTGATCGTCGGCATCGAGAACCCGCAGGGCGAAACGCATTACATCGCCGCCGCGTTCCCGTCGGCGTGCGGCAAGACCAACCTGGCCATGCTGATTCCGCCGGAAGGCTATCGCCAGGCGGGCTGGAAGGTGTGGACCGTCGGCGACGACATCTGCTGGATGCGCCCCGGCGCCGATGGCCGCCTGTACGCGATCAATCCGGAAGCCGGTTTCTTCGGCGTGGCGCCGGGCACCTCCGACAGTTCCAACCCCAACGCGCTGGCCACCATCAGCCACCACACCATCTTCACCAACGTCGCCGTCACCGACGAGCAGGAGCCGTGGTGGGAAGGCCTGGACACGCGCACGCCGGCGCTGGACTGGCAGGGGCGCAAGTACGATGCAGCCAACGGGCCGGCCGCGCACCCCAACTCGCGCTTCACCGTGTCGGCCAAGCAGTGCCCCAGCTATTCGGCCAAGGCCGAGGATCCGCAGGGCGTGCCGATCAGCGCCATCGTCTTCGGCGGCCGCCGCGCCTCGCTGGTGCCGCTGGTGTTCGAAGCGCGCGACTGGACGCACGGCGTGCTGGTCGGCGCGGCGATGGGCTCGGAAACCACGGCCGCCGCGACCGGCGCGGTCGGCGTGATGCGTCGCGACCCGATGGCGATGAAGCCGTTCTGCGGCTACAACTTCGCCGACTACTTCGCCCACTGGCTGTCGTTCGACCGGGCCGGCGCGAAGCTGCCCAAAATTTTCCACGTGAACTGGTTCCGCAAGGGCGGCGACGGCAAGTTCCTGTGGCCCGGCTTCGGCGAAAACCTGCGCGTGCTGGAGTGGATGATCCAGCGCGTCGAGGGCAAGGCCGACGCGGTGGAAACCCCCATCGGCCACCTGCCGCGCGCCGAGGACCTCAACCTGGATGGCGTGGCGCTGAGCGATGAAGCGCACGACCTGCTGTTCGGCTTCGACCGCGCCGGCTGGCAGGCGGAGTTCGCCGGCATCGGCGAGTACCTGCAGGAATTCGGCACCCGCACGCCGCAGGCATTGAAGGACGAACAGCAACGCATCGCGGCCCGTCTGGCCCACTGATTCCCCGCCTCGCGCATCGTTTTCCTGCGCAAGCCCCGCGCACGTCCTCCCGGGACGCCGCGGGGCTTTTTTGTGCGGGCGCGCGGCCTGCCGTGCTCTGGGATAATGCCGGCGCTCGCTCCCACCGAAGGCCGACATGACCCAGACCCTCCGCATCGCCATGGCGCAGTTCGATTTCCCGGTCGGCGCCGTTGCGCAGAACAGCGAGAGCATCCGCCGCATGATCGCCGAGGCGCGCGACCAGTACGGCGCCGACGTGGTGCTGTTCCCCGAACTGGCGGTCAGCGGCTATCCGCCTGAAGACCTCTTGCTGCGTCCGCGCTTCCTGGCCGATTGCGAAACCGCACTGAGGGAGATCGCCGCCACCACGCACGGCATCGTCGCCGTGGTGGGCTGGCCGCAGAGCGCTGGCAGCGTGGTGTACAACGCGGCCAGCGTGCTGCGCGACGGCGCGGTCGAGGCCACCTACCGCAAGCGCGAACTGCCCAACTACGCGGTGTTCGACGAGCGCCGCTACTTCGACGTGGACCCGGATGGCGGCGCCTGCACCTTCGAGGTGAACGGCGTTCCGCTGGGCCTGGTGATCTGCGAAGACCTCTGGTTCCCCGAGCCGCTGGCCGACACCGCCGAGGCGGGCGCCGTACTGACGCTGGTGCCCAATGCGTCGCCGTTTGACCGCGACAAGCATGCGCAACGCGATGCGCTGATCGCCGAGCGCACGCGCGAGACCGGCATGGCGCTGGCGTACCTCAACGTGGTGGGCGGGCAGGATGCGGTGGTGTTCGATGGCGCGTCCGTGGTCGCCAACGGCGACGGCACCGTGCATCCGGCCGCGGCGGCCTTCACCGACCAATGGCTGGTGGTCGACTTCGACGTGGACACGCGTGCGTTCAGTCCGGTGGTGTGGATGGACGACGGCGACGAGAGCCGCGATGCGCTGGCGTGGCGCGCGATCGTGCGCGGCATCCGCGACTACTGCGGCAAGAACGGGTTTTCGAAGGTCTGGCTGGGCCTGTCCGGCGGCATCGATTCGGCGATGGTGCTGGCGCTGGCGGTGGACGCGCTGGGCGCGGACAACGTCACTGCGGTGCGGCTGCCGTCGCGCTATACCGCAGGCCTGTCCAATGACCTCGCCGCCGAACAGTGCGCGGCGATGGGCGTGAAACTGGAAGCCATCTCGATCGAAGCGCCGTTCAAGGGTTTCCTGGACGCGCTCGGCCCGATCTTCGGCGACAGGCCCGCCGACACCACCGAGGAGAACCTGCAGTCGCGCAGCCGCGGCGTGATCCTGATGGCGCTGAGCAACAAGTTCGGCGGCCTGCTGCTCACCACCGGCAACAAGAGCGAGTACGCGGTGGGCTACGCCACGATCTACGGCGACATGTGCGGCGGCTACGCGCCGATCAAGGACCTGTACAAGACCGAGGTGTTCGCGCTGGCGCGCTGGCGCAACACGGTGGGCGGCGCACCGGTGATCCCGCCGGCCGTGATCGACCGACCGCCGTCGGCCGAGCTGCGCGAGAACCAGAAGGACCAGGATTCGCTGCCGCCGTACGACGTGCTGGACGCGATCCTGTTCCGCTACGTGGACCTGGAGCAGTCGCGCGACGAGATCGTCGCCGCCGGCTTCGACGCCGCCACCGTGGACCGCATGCTGCGGCTGGTGYGCATCAACGAGTGGAAGCGCCACCAGGCCGCGCCCGGACCCAAGGTCTCGCGCCGCGCGTTCGGCCGCGAACGCCGCTATCCCATCACCAACAAGTACGCGCTGTGAGCGCGACCGCGCGCCGGAGACCGGAATGACAAGGAAGAAAAAGCGTTCATCCCATCGCGACCGGCCCGCGGTGCCGGCKCCGCGTCCGGCCGCACCGCCGGACCGGGTGATGCTGGCCCTGGCGGCGCTGGGCCTGCTGATCACCGGCTACCTGGCCTGGACGGCGGGGAGCGGGTCACCATCCGCGTTCTGCGGCGCCGACGGAGGGTGCGATGCGATCCGGCGCAGCGGATGGTCCACGCTGCTGGGCGTGCCGATGGCGCTGTGGGGCTTCGGCCTGTATGCGCTGGTCGCGCTCGTGTCGCTGGCGCGTAAGGCGTCGCCGCTGCTGCGCTGGCAACGCCAGTGGCGGCTGGTGCTGCTGGGACTGGCGGTCAGCGTGTACCTCACCGCGATAGGGGCGTTCGTGCTCGATGCGTACTGCATCGGTTGCCTGGCCTCGCTGGCGGTGCTGGCGGCGATGTTCGCGTGGCTGCAGCTGCGCCGTCCCGCCTCGGCGCCGGGCCAGCCGTGGACGCGCTGGTGGGGAGTGCAGGCGGTGCCCGTCTTGTTGGTGCTCGCGGTCCTGCACGTGCACCAGAGCGGACTGCTGCACCAGCGACCCGAGAGCCGTCGCGCAGAAGCGCTCGCGCAGCACCTGACCGCCTACGGCGCGAAGTTCTATGGCGCATCCTGGTGCGTGGAATGCAGTCGGCAGAAACGCCATTTCGGCCATGCGGCGGAGCGCCTGCCCTATGTGGAATGCTCGCCGGGGGGACGCAATGCGCCGATGGTCTCGGCGTGCGCATCGGCGGGCGTCACCGTGTTCCCGACCTGGGTCATCGACGGCATCGAACACAACGGCGTGATGGAGCCGCGCCAGCTGGCGGTGCTGACGCGCTTCGACTGGGACAAGGCCCGCCCCGCCGACTGACGTGGCCGCAACGCCCGGCAAAGAAAAAGGGCCGTGAGGCCCTTTTTTCTTCCGCAACCGGTGGACGGTCAGTCGTCCTTGCGCTGGTCCACGGTATTGCTGGACTTCTCGCCGGCGAACGGATTCAGGCGACGCACCATCCACGGGTAGTCCGGGAACTTGCCGGCCAGCCAGGGGTGCTGCGGGTCGTTGAGTTCCAGCACGCGCCTGGCGTCATCGGCCAGGGTCTTGTTGCCCAGATGGGTGTACGCCTCGGCCAGCACGGCGATGGCATCGTACTGGTAGGCGCTCTGCGGGTAGGTTTCCAGCAGGTACTTGGCGCGGCTGGCGGCCGACACCCAGGCATCGCGTCGCAGGTAGTAGATGGCCGTGTCCAGTTCATGCAGGGCGAACTGGTCGCGCAACGCGGTCATGCGCTGGCGTGCATCGGCGGCATACCGGCTGTTGGGGTAGTTCTCGGCCACGCGGGCGAAGTCGTTGTAGCCCTGCATGGGCGTGGCCAGGTCGCGGCGGCTGGCATCCAGGCGCCATACCTTCTGCAGGAAGACCGTGTCGCGGTTGGAGTTGGCCAGTCCGCGCAGGTAGTACATGTACGGGATGTTGCGGTGGGTCGGGTAGGTGCGGATGAAGCGGTCGATGGTGGTGACCGCGTCGTCCAGCTTGCCGGCCTTGTACTCGGCGTAGGCCGATTCCATCAGCGCCTGTTCGGTGTAGGGACCATACGGGTACTGGGCGATCAGGCGGCGGAAGCTCAGCAGGCCGCGGTCCCAGTTGTTGTTGGCCATGGCCTGGTGCGCTTCCTGGTACATCACCTCGACCGGCTGGTTCTCCGCCGCGTCCTTCTTCTTGAAGATCTTGCCGCAGCCGGTACCGGCGAAGCCGACGACCAGGGCCAGCAGCACGAGACGGGTGGTCGCGGAGGGGCGGGAGAAGCGGGGGAAGGCACGCTGGGTCATGGGCTGGCGGCAGGCCGCGGCAGGGAAACAGGCCGTCGATGATAGCCTAGGCGCCGCCTTCGCCATGAACAATCGGCCAATACGGACCGGCGCATGGCCTCTCTGGACGTCTTCCCGCATGACCGAACCCGATTCCCCCGATACCCCGCGCACGGCCATCGTGCCCGCCAGCGCCGCCGGCCGCCGCTTCGACGCCGCCCTTGCGGAGCTGTTCCCCGAGTTCTCCCGCTCGCGCCTGACCGAGTGGATCAAGTCCGGCAATGCCCTGCTGGATGGACAGGTGGTGCGGCCGCGCGATCCGGTGCGCGGCGGCGAAACCGCCAGCCTGGACGTGGTGCTGGATACCCAGACCCACGCCGAGCCGGAAGACATCCCGCTGGACATCCTGTACGAGGACGAACACGTCTTCGTGCTGGACAAGCCCGCCGGCCTGGTGGTGCACCCCGGCGCCGGCAATCCGACCGGCACGCTGGTCAATGCGCTGCTGTTCCGCGATCCGTCGCTGTCGGCGCTGCCGCGSGCGGGCATCGTGCACCGGCTGGACAAGGACACCTCCGGCGTCATGGTGGTGGCGCGCACCCTGCCGGCCCACACCTCGCTGGTGGCGCAGCTGGCCTCGCGCGACGTGCACCGGCAGTACCTCGCCGTGGTGGTCGGCGCGATGGTGTCCGGCGGTACCGCCAACGCGCCGATCGATCGCCACCCGCGCGACCGCCTGAAGATGGCAGTACGCGAGGACGGCCGCGACGCGGTCACCCACTACCGCCTGCGCGAACGCTTCCGCGCGCACACGGCGCTGGAATGCCGACTGGAAACCGGCCGCACGCACCAGATCCGCGTGCACATGGCGCACATCAAGTACCCCATCGTCGGCGACCCGCTGTACGGCGGTCCGCTGCGTTTGCCGAAGGGCGCCAGCGACGACCTGATCGCGGTGCTGCGCAGCTTCCGCCGACAGGCACTGCATGCGGAAACGCTGGAATTCGCACATCCGGTCAGTGGCGAGCCCGTGCGGGTCACCGCGCCGGTGCCGGCCGACATGGTCGCCCTGCTGGCTGCGCTGCGCGCGGACACCCAGGCACAACGCAAGTGAATCGCGCGCCCGCCGTCGCGGCCGACTGGCCCGCACCGGCGGGGGTGCACGCCTTCACCACGCTGCGCCATGGCGCGGGCGTGTCGCGGGCGCCGTTCGACCACTTCAACCTGGGCAACAAGTACGCGGCCGATGGCGATGACCCGGCCGTGGTGGCCCGCAACCGCGCGCAACTGGCCGAGCTGGCCGGACTGCCTTCCGCGCCGCACTGGTTGAAGC
>NZ_JBGFFG010000063.1:0-11344 GCF_056175765.1 Pseudoxanthomonas sp. LjRoot204_2
CAGGTGCACGGCAGGGGCGTCGGCAGGCGTCATGGGCGTCGTCGGCGGACCACAGGCGGGTTAACGGAAAAACAACGGCGTAGCTTCGCGGCCAGCGGCTGAACATAAACCGTACCGCGCAGTTTGATTATTGTGGCATCCGCGTCGTCGCCGCGCGCACGGCCGTGCGGGATGCTGTGGCCCAAAGCGCCGGCGTCTCCGTGCTGCGACCGCCATCCGGCACAATGACGGCGACGATGACGACTGACGCCACGCCCGACTTCCGCCTCTACCACTCCAATGCGCTGGAGGTGTTGGCGGGCCTGCTGGCGCGGGAATTGAGCACACCTGCGCCCGGTGTGCCGCTGCTGGCGCCGGAGACCGTGCTGATTCCCCAGGTCGCGATGCGGCGTTGGCTGCAAGCCACGCTGGCCACCGCGCATGGCATCGCCGCGAACCTGGAATTCCTCACCCCTGGCGAGTTCGTCGCACGTGCGCTGGACGCCAATGTGCCGGGCGAGGGCGACGATCTCGAGGCCGCGACGCTGCACTGGCGGCTGTACGCCGCGCTGACCGACCCCGTGCTGCTCGCGCGTCCGGCCATGGCGCAGATCGCCGCCTACCTGGCGGATACCGCGTCGCGCCGGCCCGATCCACTCAAGCCGTGGGCACTGGCGGGGGAACTGGCCGAGGTGTTCGAGAAGTACCAGGCCTGGCGTCGCGACTGGTTGCTGCGCTGGGAAAGWGGTGCCGATCCCGACGACCCGCAGGCGATCCTGTGGCGCCACGTCGCCGGAGGCCACGACTACCGCGCGCGGCGCATCCAGCGCTATCTCGACCGCTTCGAGGGCGCAGGCCAGCCGTTGCCGCAGGGGCTGCCGCCACGCGTATTCGCGTTCGCCACGCTCAATGTCTCCCCCGATGTGCTGCGCGTGCTGGCCACGCAGGCGCGTGTAGGCACGCTGCACTTCTATGTCCCGTCGCCGGTGAAGGACTACTGGGGCGACCTGCAACGCCTGCGCGCGGGCGCCGAGGACGACACGACCGCCGACGCCCGTCTGCTGCAGGCGTGGGGGGCGGCGGGGCGCGATTTCATGGCCGTGATCGGCAGCTACGAACTGGTGCACCCCACCCTCGACGTGCGGGGCCATGCCGATCCCGGTGCAGGGGGCGGCAAGTTCCACGGCAGCCTGCTGCGGCGCCTGCAGTCGGACCTGTTCCATCGCCGCGCGCAGCCGCCCGACCTGTTGCCGGCCCTGCGCACCGACGATCCCAGCCTGCAGGTACACGCCTGCCACACGCGCCTGCGTGAACTGCAGGTGCTGCACGACCAGTTGCGTGCGTTGCTGGAGGACGACCGCTTCGACCCGCCGCTGCAGCCGCGCGAAATCGCGGTGCTGGCGCCGGACATCGATCCGTACGTGCCCTATCTGGAAGCCGTGTTCGGCGCGCCGGGCGATGGCGACCGGTTGCCGTACGCGCTGGCCGACACCAGTCCGCTGGCCGGCGAGCCATTGGCCGACGTGTTCGTGCGCCTGCTCGGCCTGCCGGTTTCGCGCTTCGGTACCCACGAGATCCTCGATCTGCTCGCCAGTGCGCCCATCGCGGACGCGGCCGGTCTCGATGCCCCCGCCCTCGAACGCCTGCACGCGTGGCTGCAGGCTGCGGGCGCGCGCTGGGGACTGGATGCGAAGCACCGTGCCGCGCACGGCGCACCCGCCGACGATGCCTACACCTGGCAGTTCGCACTCGACCGCCTTCTGCTGGGCCACGCCAGCGGCGCGCAGGACGACATCGCCGGCGTCGCGCCCTGGCCCGAACTGGAAGGCAGCACCCTAGACGCGCTCGACATCCTGGTGCGCCTGCTGCGCGTGCTGGCCCGCCACCAGAAATCGCTGGGCGAGGCGATCACGCCTGCGCAATGGCGCGAACGGCTGCTTGGACTGCTCGCCGCACTGCTGCCGCGCGAACCTGCCCTGCCTGCCCGCCAGCGCGCACTCGACCGCCTGCGCATGCTCATCGACGACTTCGCCGTGCAGGCGGAGAAAGCGGGCTATGCCGACACCGTGCCCGCCGACGTGGTGCGCGCGCACTTCGCTACCACGCTTGCCGAAGCCGATACGCGCGCGCCCCTGTTGACCGGCGGCATCAGTTTCGGCCGCATGGTGCCGATGCGGCTGCTGCCGTTCCGCGTGATCTGCGTGCTCGGCATGAACGACGGCGACTATCCACGCCGCGATCCCGCCGCCGGCCTGAGCAAGCTCACGGCCGAACTCGGCACCGACAAGCGCCGGCATGGCGACCGCTCGCTGCGCGAAGACGACCGCTTCCTGTTCCTGCAGCTGTTCGCCGCCGCGCAGGATGTGTTCCTTCTCAGCTATCTCGGGGCCGATCCTCGCGACGGCAGCGCGCGCGAACCGTCGGTGCTGGTCAGTGAGCTCATCGACGCCGCCGCGCGGCAGCATGCCGATCCGGCGTCCGTCGCCAGGGCGATGGTGGTGCACCATCCGCTGCAGCCGTTCTCGCCCGTCGCGTTTGGTGGCAACGACGATCCACGCCGCTTCAGCTATCGCCGGCAGTGGCATCCCGCCGCCGGCCGGCTGGCGGGGCGACGCTCGCTCCTGCCGCGCTGGTTTCCGGGCGACGCGATGCCACCACCTGCCGACGCCGGCTCCGGGCTGTCGCTCGACCAGCTGCGCCGCTTCCTGACCGCGCCGGCCGAGCAGTTCCTCCACCAGCGGCTGGGCCTGCGGCTGGAGGGGATCGATGAAGCGGGCGATGACGTCGAGCCGTTGCTGCTGCCGGGCCGCGGCCTGGCGCGCAGCGACGTGCAGGCAGCCGTGTTCGCCGGGGTGCTGCAGGGCGACGATGACGTCACGCTGCATGCCGCCCTGCGCGCCCGCGCCCTGCTGCCTTCGGGTCCGCTGGGGCGGCGCACGCTGGCCACGCTGCGCAGCGAGGTCACGCCGTACGCACGCGCCTTCGCCGACTGGACCGGCGGCGAGTTGCCGGCGGCGCAGCGCATCGAGGTGGACATCGACGGCGTCGCACTGCACGGCACGCTGGCGGGCATGTATCCGCATGGACTCGCGCGTGTTCGCATCGGTGCACCGGGCGGAAGCGCGGCAATCCGCGACGGTCTGGACTGGCTGCTCGCCAGTGCGGCCGGCCTCGCGCTGCCGTTGGTTCAATTCCACGAGGGCGGCACGAAGCCGGCATCCGGTCATCCGTTCGGTCCCCACGTGCGTCCGCCGCTCGATCCTGGCCAGGCACGCACGGTGCTTCGGCACCTGCTCTGGCTGCGCGAGCAGGGCCTGCGCGAACCACTGCCGTTCGCGCCTTACAGCGGCTGGGAATTCTTCGCCGCCGCGCCCGACATGGAAGCAGGCCTGAAGGAAGCGGCGAAGAAATGGTACGGAAGCGAGCGCAGCTGGAGCGAAGGCAACGGCGATGCGCTGCGGCTCGCGCTGCGCGGGTGCGATCCTTTCACCGATGACGCAGCGCGGCTGCGGTTCGCGGATCTTTCGATGTCGATCTATCTCGCGGTCACGCAGGGCGAGGTCTACGCTGGCACCGATCCGGATGCGTTGCGCGCACTGGCCCCCGTCTTCGACGCGGAGGACGCCGGATGACCGTCGCGCACGATCCCTACCTCGCGCTGCCGCTCGATGGCGTGCAGTCCATCGAGGCGTCCGCCGGTACCGGCAAGACCTTCACCCTGGCCACGCTGGTCGTACGGCTGGTGGTCGAAGGCGGCTTGCGCATCGGCGAAGTCCTGGCCGTCACCTTCACCGAGGCCGCCACCCAGGAGCTGCGCGCGCGCATCCGTGCCCGCCTGCTGCTGGCAGCATCGCTGCCCGCCGTCGCCGCCGCCGATGAAGCGCCGGAGGCGGCATTGACGCGTGCGCTCCTCGATGCGCATCTCGCGCGGAGTGGTGAACCTCCCGCCGCACTGCATCGGCGTCTGCGCGAAGCCGCCGACGGCATGGACCTGGCGGCGGTGTTCACCATCCACGGCTTCTGTGCACGGGTGTTGCGCGAACACGCCCTGGAAAGCGGGCACGGTTTCGATGCGCCGCCGTTGCTCGCCAACGACGCAGCGCTGCGGCAGGAAATCGCCGCGGACCTGTGGCGCGCGCATGGCGCGGACGATGACGGTGCGGATGATCTGCTTGCGCTGTGGAAGGGCGGCCCCGACGCGTTGGCGGCCGACCTGCCCGCGTTGCTGCGCGAACAGCGGTTGCAGCCATACCCCGTCGATCCGCTGCCTGCCGACCCTGCAACGGCCTTGCGGGCGGCCGGCGAAGCGCTCATTGCCGCGTATCGCGCGCACGGGAGCGCGTTTCGTGACGCCCTGGTCGCCGCAGTGGAGGGAAAGGTGCTGCACGGCGGCAGCTACAGGGTCGAGTGGATCATCGGACTGTTCGACGCGCTGGAGGCATGGGCGGCCGCGGACGATGCCGGCATGCCGTTCGCGCACGACAGGCTGCCGCAGTTGCGCCGTGAGGCGCTGCTGCTGAAAACCAGCAAGGCCGGCGCGGGCCGCACCCCGGAATCGCCGCTGACGCATGCCATCGATGCCTACCTGCAGGCGCAGGACCGCGTCGACGCCTATCGCGAAGCGCGCCGCGTCGCCCTGCTGCATCGCCTGCGCGACGATGCCCGGGCACGGCTGATGCTGCGCAAACAGCAGCTGCGCGTTCAGACCTACGACGACCTGATCGACGGCGTCGCGGATGCGCTCGAAACGCCACATGCGGACGCCCTGGTGCAGCGCCTGCGGGCCCAGTATCGCGTCGCGCTGGTCGATGAGTTCCAGGACACCGATCCACGCCAGTGGCGCATCTTCGACCGCGTGTTCGGCAGCAGGAGTCCGCGGCCGGCGCTGTTCGTCATCGGCGATCCCAAGCAGGCGATCTACGGCTTCCGTGGCGGCGATGTGGAAACCTATCTCACCGCTCAGGCCAATGCCGTCGCCGCACCACCGCTGTCGCACAACTTCCGCTCGCGGCCGTCGGTGCTGCGTGCCATCGAAGCGTTGTACGCACAGGCCGGTCACGCCGCATTCGTCGATCCACGCATCCATTTCCATCCGGTCGCGCCCGGCGGCACACGTCACGATGACGACTTCCAGTGTCATGGCGCGGCCGCGCCCGCGCTGACCGTGTGGCGAGCGCCATCGCCGGCGCCCGGACCGGACGGCAAGGTCAAGCCCTGGGACGCAGGCACCTCGCGTGAACTGGCCACCGCTGCCTGCGTGGCTGCCATCCACCGCGTGCTGACGGATGCGCGCGCCGGCAACGCGACGATAGGAGGCAAACCCGTTCAGCCCGGCGATATCGCTGTGCTGGTCCGCACGCACCGGGATGCCACCCGCATCCGTGCCGCGCTGGCCGAGGTCGGCATTCCCGCGGTTGCCGCCGGCAAGCTCAGCCTGTTCGCCACGCCGGAAGCGCGCGAACTGCACGCGCTGCTGCGCACGTTGATGCACGGCGCGGACGACGGCCATCTGCGCGCTGCGCTGTCCACGGTCCTGCTGGGCGTGGATGCCGCCGGCATCGCCGCGCTCGAAACCGACGGCGATGCGATGCGCGGCTGGCAACAGCGCGCGCAGGACTGGCGCGAACGCCTGCATCGCGGTGGCCCGCTGGCGCTGGTCAACGACCTGTGCGCCGAGCACGCCCCGCGCCTGCTCGGCCTGCTCGACGGCGAGCGCAGGCTCACCAACTACCTGCAGACGGCCGAGATGCTGCAGGAAGCCGACGCGCGTACGCTCGGCCTGCCCGGCCTCGTCGACTGGCTGGCCGCTGCCATCGCCGATGCCCGCACCGCTACCGATGACGACGCGCAGCTGCTGCGGCTGGAATCCGATGCGCACCGCGTGCAGGTGGTGACGTTGCACAAGAGCAAGGGCCTGGAGTACCCGCTGGTGTTCCTGCCGTATGCGGGCATCGGCGGAAAGGCGCCCGATCCCGGCCAGCGCGTCGTCGTCACCGACACGGAGGGCCGCGTGCTGCACTGGAAGTTGCAGGAAGAGGTCTCCGGGTGGGGCGCGGCCAGAGCGCAATGGAGCGAGGCGCAGCGCGCCGAAGACGCGCGCCTGCTGTACGTCGGCCTGACCCGCGCCAGCCACGCGCTGTGGCTGGCGACGGGCGTCTTCTACCAGCACGCRCAGTCGCCGCTATGGGCGATGGTGCGCGATGCCGACGCCCTGCTGGCGCAGGACCCGGGTATCCGCATCGATCCCGCCGCACCGCCCGCCGAACTGCCGTGGTTGCCGCACGTGGCGGAGGGCGCGGTGCCGCCCGCCCGCGTCGCCCGGCGTTCCATCGCGCCCGACTGGTGGGTCTACAGCTTCACCCAGCTTGCGCATGCCGATGCGGGCCACGCCGTCGACGCTGCCTCCACCGAGGCCGACGGCGCGGCCGCGGACGAACCGGTGCAGCCGCCCGATGACGCAGACGCGTCCCCCGACATCACCGCCGACGCATACGACCCGCGCTTCAGTGGCAGCCGTTTCGGCAACGTGCTGCATGCGGCGCTCGAAGACACCCGCTTCCGCGCATGGGCGCAGTGGCAGGCGGGGGATGCGGCGCCGGAAGGCGAACATGCCGCCCTGCTCGCCGCGCTGCGCAGGGAAGGCTACGCGCAGGACGACCTGGCCGAGGGCGTCGCCCTGCTCACCTCGCTGGTCGGACGCACGCTGACCGTCGCGCTGCCCGAGGGTGGCGCATTGCATGCGCTGGGCGACGACGAGCGGCGTGCCGAAATCGAATTCCATTTCGCCCTTGCACCCACTGCCGTGCCGGCGTTGCTGGCGCTGCTGCACGAGCATGGCGTGGCGCGCGCGCGCCACGGGTTCGGCCTGCGCTCGCGGCTGGAAGGGTTGATGACCGGCAAGATCGACCTGACCTACGTGCGCGACGGGCGCTGGTACGTGCTCGACTACAAGTCCAACCGCCTGCCGCGCTACGACGCGCCCGCGCTGGCGACTGCGATGGCGCACAGCGAGTACGACCTGCAGGCCCTGGTCTACACCGTCGCGCTGCATCGCTGGCTGCGGTTCCGCCTGGGCGACGGCTACGACTACGCGCGCGATTTCGGCGGCATCCGCTACGTGTTCTGCCGCGGACTCGAACCCGCGCGCGATGCGTCGCTCGGTGTGCATGCGCAGCGCTTCGCGCCGGAACTCGTGCACGCACTCGACGCCTTGTTCGCCGGCCACGGGCAGGAGGCGGCCGCATGAGCCTGCTCGATACCCTGTTCCGCAACGGCCACCTGCCTACCCTGGACCACGCCCTCGCCCAGAGCCTGCGCCGGCTGGATGTGGCCACGCCCGACGACGTGCTCGCCGCCACCGCGCTGGCGTCGCTCGCCGTCGCCAAGGGCCATGCCGGTCTATCGCTGCGCGAGCCGCAGGCACTGCTCGACGCCGATACCCCCATCGACTGGCCATCCGTCGACGCGTGGCGTGCATGTCTCGCCGCGTCGCGCTGGGTGGCCACGCCGGACGATGCCGATGCGGTCGCCGACCCGCACGCGCCGCTGGTGCTGGAACACGACCTCCTCTACCTGCGCCGTTATCGCGAGTACGAACGGGCACTCGCGGCCGGCCTGCAACGCCTCGCCACGCAACCGGTGCCGGCAACCGGCGTCGATGCGCTCGCGCCTTTGTTCGCGCAGCTCTTTCCGCCGGCCGCGCACGATGTCCACCAGGCGCGTGCCGCCGCGCTCGCACTGCGCCATGCCCTGCTGCTGGTCACCGGTGGTCCCGGGACCGGCAAGACCACCACCACCGCGCGCCTGCTGGTGCTGCTGGCCGCACAGGCACGGTGCGCAGGCCGCGCCGCGCCACGCATCGCCTTGGCCGCACCTACCGGTCGCGCCGCCGAGCGCATGGCCGAAAGCGTCCGCCATGCGGTGCAAGCCTTGGCGGCGCAGGGCGTGGACGCCGACCTGCTCGCGACGCTGCCCACCACGGGCACCACCCTGCACCGCTTGCTCGGCACGATTCCGGATTCGCCCCGCTTCCGCCATCACGCCGACAACCCGCTGCCGTTCGACGTGGTGGTCGTCGACGAAGCCTCGATGATCGACCTGCCGCTGATGGCCAAGCTGGTAGACGCCGTCGCCGATGGCACGCGCCTGGTGCTGCTGGGCGATCCGGACCAGTTGCCGTCGGTGGAAGCAGGCGATGTGCTCGCTGCCATCCTGAGCGCGGCAGGGGATGGCAACGACATCGCCTTGCCGGATGACGAGGCGCTCCACCCGTTGCTGGGCGATGCTTCCCTCGCTGATCATCCGGCAAGCCTGGATCATCGACACAACCGCTTCGCCGGCATCCGCGTGCACCTGCAGCGCGGCTGGCGCCAGAGCGAAGCCCTGCAGCTCGCGCCGCTGGCCGCCGCCGTGCGCGAAGGYGATGCCTCCACGACGCTCTCGCTTCTGCGCAGCGACACGCTGGCCGGCGTGCAGTTCCACGAAGACCTGGCCGATCCGCTCGACATGCAGCGCGAACGCCTGCTGTCGCACTGGCGCGCGCTGGGCGAAGCCGCCACGCCCGCCGACGCGCTGGCGCTGTCCGCGCGCCTGCGCATCCTCACCGCCGTGCGTGAAGGCCCGCAGGGCGCGCGCACATTAAACGCCCGCATCGAGCGCCTGCTGGTGGAGGGCGGCAGCGGCCTGCAGCGTGCCGGGCAGGGCCACTTTCATGGCCAGCTGGTCATCGTTACAGAGAACAGCTATCGCCACCGTCTGTTCAACGGCGACATCGGGCTGTGTTTCCGCGATGCGCAAGGCGTGTTGCTGGCCTGGTTCCCAGGCGACACACCCACGCAGCCGCGCGCATTCCATCCCGCATCGCTGCCCGCGCACGAGTCCGCATTCGCCATGACCGTGCACAAGGCGCAGGGCAGCGAATTCGATGCGGTCTGGCTGCTGCTGCCCGCACGCGGCAACCGCGTGCTGTCGCGTGAACTCGTCTACACCGGCATCACCCGCGCCCGGCGCGAGCTGCACGTCGCCGGCAGCGAAACGGTGATCCGCGACGCACTGTCGCGGCATGCGAGCCGGTGGTCGGGGCTGGGGTGGCGGTTGGCGCTCCCACGCATCGCGTCGTAACGCCACAGCGCCGTGCAGCCGCATCGCACGTGCGTCGCAAAGCATGAACACGGGTTTGCGGTCACGCCCCCAAGGGCGTATACCTGTCATGGCTGACGGGCAGTCTCCTCCGCCGCCTCCCGCGGGCCGATTTCTCTCCCTCTCGGCTTCATCCACGCGACGCCCTGTCGCGCCGAGGAGAGATGCGTGTCCAAGCAGCACGTCCAGGTGTTCATTCTTCATCTTGGATCGCAGCAATCCATCGGTCCGGGCGACCTGCGGGTGATGTGGGCCACGGCCTGCGAGTCGCCGGACATCGCGGTGTCCCGCCGGCCGGCGACCCACGGTCACGCCACGGCACGGCCCTGCTTCGAGTTGTGGGCGGGCCGCCAGTTCCATCGCGCACCGGCAGAACGGCGCATGCGCGCGTTGCTGGAGTCGCGCGGCTTTCTTTTCACGTTGACGCATACCGCCCTGTAGGAGGGTGCATGACTTTTGATGTCGGGATCGGCAAGTGCCGGTCGGTGCAATCGGATTCGGTGGACGTATGGGTGGACGGTTCCATCGTCCGCCGGCTGGTGCCGGAAACCAAATGGCAGCGGGATGGAATAAGCGTGCTGCAAGTGCCGGTGAAGCTGTGCAGTGCGCGCCATCGGTTGGCGGCGGGCGAGGAGGTGTTCCTCGACACGGCGCTCATCACTGCGAACAGTGCGGGCAAGCTGGACGTCGACGGCAGCGGCGACTATGCCAAGGCACGCCTGTCGCTGCTGGTTCCCAATATCGACGCCACGCCCACGCCCCCGCCGCCCTCGCGCAAGGCGAGTTGGCGCTGACACGCCGGCCCTGCAGGCTGGCGCGCACGCGACCTTCGCCGTGTCGGCGGGCCCTGGAAGGAAAAGACGCTACCTGCAACGCCGACGCATCCCACGGAGGTCATGCCGACCTCTAGAATCGCGGCATGCCCGACGTCCTCCACGCCATCCGAGATGCCGCGTCCACCCTGCCCCACCTCGCCGGGTGGATCACGCTGGCCTGGCTGCTTTACCTGGTGCCGCTGTGTACCTGGATCATCCTGCAGAAGCGCGAACCGGTGGCCACGCTCAGTTGGCTGCTTTCCCTCGCGCTGCTGCCTTACGTGGGTTATTTGGTCTACTTCCTGTTGGGGCCGCAGCGCATCAAGCGGCATCAACTCCGGCGGACGCGCGCGCGCGAAGGCGTGGAGAGCTACGAGGTCTTCGCACCGGCTGACGGCAACAGCGCGGAACTGCCCATGCTGGCCCAGAAGACGACGGGACTGCCGCCTTCCACGGCCACCTCGGTGCAGCAGCTCGTGGACGGGTGCGCCACGTACAAGGCGATCCTGGATGCGATCGCCGCCGCGGAGAACCACATCCACCTGGAGTACTACATCTTCAACGGCGACCGTACCGGCCAGCGCATCCTCGAGGCGCTCGCGGTGAAGGCGCGCGAAGGCGTCAAGGTGCGACTGCTGCTGGACGCCGTGGGCTCGAACCGACTCAAGACCCGGGCCTTGCGCGCGTTGATCGATGCCGGCGGCGAGCACGCCTGGTTCCACCCTACCCGCTTCCGTCCCTTCACCCGTCCGTGGCTGAACCTGCGCACGCACCGCAAGATCGTGGTGGTCGACGGACGCATCGCGTTCACGGGCGGCATCAACGTCACCGACGATGAGGACGAGTCCCTCTGCGACGATGCATTCCGCGACCTGCACCTGCGCCTCGAGGGCGAGATCGTGCGCAGCATCCAGCAGGTGTTCGTCGAGGATTGGGTATATGCCACCGGCCAGCAGCGCAATGACTTCCAGGGCACGCGGCTGTGGAGCGCCAGCGATGCCAACGTGCGGGGCGGGATTGCGGTACAGGCACTGGTGTCGGGGCCGGATTCCGCATGGGAGCCCATCCATCGCACCAAGGTTGCGGCGATCCATGAGGCCAGGCAGCGCGTCTGGCTGGTCACGCCCTACTTCGTGCCSGGCGAAGCCGCGCGCATGGCGCTGACGTCTGCCGCGCTGGGCGGTCTGGACGTCCGCCTGGTGGTGCCCAAGACCAGCGATTCCCGGCTGGCGACGCTGGCCGCGCGGTCGTATTTCGACGAACTGCTCGCCGCCGGCGTGAAGGTCTACGAATACGGCCCACGCATGATGCACAGCAAGGCGCTGCTCTGCGACGACACGCTGGCCATCATCGGCAGCGCCAATTTCGACCACCGCAGCTTCCGGCTGAATTTCGAGATTTCCATGATGTTC
>NZ_JBGFFG010000064.1:0-11322 GCF_056175765.1 Pseudoxanthomonas sp. LjRoot204_2
GTTCGCGGCGCTGGTGGGCTTCCTGTTCTTCGGCCAGAAGATCGGCACACGCCGTTCGCTGGCGCTGCTCGTGGGTTTCGTGGGCGTGGTCGTGCTGGCGACGAGCAAGGCCGGTGGCTTGAGTGTGGGCGGCGCGGTGGTGGCCGGCTCCACGGCGGCATTGCTGTACGGCGTGGGCGTGAACCTGGTGCGCAAGCATCTGGCGGGCATCCCGCCGGCGGCCGCGGCGGCGGCGACGCTGGGCTGCGCGGCGCTGCTGGTGCTGCCGTTCGCGGCGACGCATTGGCCCACCGCCAGCATCGCGCCCGGTGCATGGGGGGCGGCCATCGCCATCGGCGTGGTCTGCACCGGCTACGCGTTCCTGCTGTATTACCGGTTGATCCAGCGCATCGGTCCGGCACGTGCGTCGACGGTAACCTACCTGGTGCCGCTGTTCGGCGCGGGCTTCGCGTGGGCGTTCCTCGGCGAGCCGGTCACGCTGGCGATGCTGGCCGCGGGCGCGCTGATCCTGGGCAGCGTGGCGGTGAGCCAGCGGGCGACATGAGGCTGTCGCGTTCTTGTGGGAGCGACGTCAGTCGCGAGGACGTCGTCGCACGGCCTCATCGCGACTGACGTCGCTCCCACCGGATGATCAGTGGCTCAACGCTTGGCTTCGCGCACCGGCAGCGGCACGTTGCAGAGGTCGATATGGCCGGCCGGGCGCACGTACCAGCCGTCGCGGCGGTTGCGGCGCGCTTCGGTGGCGGCGGCGAAGGTCTTTGAATCGGTGCGCAGGACCTGCAGCGGGGTGCGTTCGGCATCGGGCAAATCGCTGGCGAGGCGAACGGCGGTGATGGGGGTGCGCTCGGTGGCTTTCTCGTAGAAGCCCATCGGCTCGGGGCCGCGGGGGATCGCGCTGAGCAGTTCCATGCCTTTCACCACGCGGCCGACCAGGGTGATGTTGCGGTCGAGTTGCCGCGGCGACTGGCCGGTGACCACGTAGAGCTCGCTGCCGTTGCTGCTGTCGGGCGGGCCGCCGCGGCCCGCACCCAGGGCGCCGTAGCAATGCGCCAGCCAGACCTTGTTCGTCTTAGGGTCGCGCCCCGCCGGGAAGCCATCGACGAAGCCGACCTCGGGCGCCCAGCCATCCGCGTCCGGCAACCGGGTGAAGGACACGCCTTTGCCCGTGCGCGCGAATTCCGCCGGCAGCTTCGTTTTCGCCGTGCCCAGCGATTTCGCCTTGGCGGTGTCTTCCGCATCGGCATCGCCGAACTGCACCACGAAGTTGTCCTGCGAGCGATAGATGCCCAGTCCGTTCCAGAAGCCCTCGTGCGCCAGCGTGCGGATGTTGGCCACATGCTCGGGCGCAAAGGCGGGCGCCAGTTCGATCACGACCCGTCCGCCCGGTACGTCCATGTACAGCGTGTTCGCCGGGTCGAGCGTGCGCCAGTCGGCGTCCGGCGAGGCGTCCAGGATCTCCTTGGCGCTCAGGTACTTCGGGGGCTCGGCGGCGTACGCGGTGGGCAGGGCGAGCAGGCAGGCGAGCAGCAGCGGGAGACGGCGCATGGGCATTCCTGGACACGGGATGCCCGGATTGTAGTGCGCCGTAAGCGCGGGCGGTGGACGCCCCCGTGGACGATCAGCTCTTGTAGTTCTTCGCGCGGTTGATGCCGAGCGCGATCAGCGTGCCCAGTGCGCCGGACAGCAGGTAGGCGCCCAGCCATTCCAGCCCGAAGTTGGCGCACAGGCCCAGCGCCACCAGTGGGGCGAAGCCGGCGCCGATCAGCCAGGCCAGGTCGGATGTCAGTGCTGCACCGGTGTAGCGGTAGCGGCGACCGAAATTCGCGGTGACCGCGCCCGCCGCCTGGCCGTAGGAGAGGCCGAGCAGGGCGAAGCCGATCAGGATAAAGGCGCCCTGGCCGAACGATCCGCCTTCCATCAGGGTCGGTGCGAAGCCGCTGAACATCGCGATGCCGACGGCCAGGCCGCCGAGCGTGCGTGCACGGCCGACGCGGTCGGCGATGAGGCCCGACGCCACGATGGCGCCGGCGGCGATGAAGGCGCCGAGGATCTGCACGAGCAGGAAACCGACGACCGACTGCTGCGAATACAGCAGGATCCACGATAGCGGAAAGATCGTGACGATATGGAACAGTGCATAGCTCGCGAGCGCGGCGAACGCGCCGATCACGACGTGCCGGCCCTTGGCCTCGAACAACTCGCGCACCGGCGTGGGCTCGAGTTCCAGCTCGCCCATCTTGTCCTGGTATTCGTCGGCCACCACGATGCGCAGCCGAGCGAACAGTGCCACCACGTTGATGGCGAACGCGACGAAGAACGGATAGCGCCAACCCCACGTCAACAGGTCGGCTTCTTCCAGGTTGGCGTACAGGAACGCGAACACCCCAGCCGCCACGATGAAGCCGACCGGCGCGCCCAGCTGGCCCAGCATGGCGTACCAGCCGCGGCGTTCCTTGGGCGCGTTGAGTGCTAGCAGCGAGGGCAGGCCGTCCCACGAGCCGCCCAAGGCCAGGCCCTGCACGACGCGCAGGCACGCCAGCAGTGCGATCGACGTCGCGCCCAACGCGGCATAGCCCGGAAGGAAGGCGATCCCGGCCGTCGCGGTGCCCAGCAGGAACAGCGCCACGGTCAGCTTGATGCCGCGTCCCCAGCGCGCCTGGATCTTCATCGACAGCATGGTGCCGAACGGGCGCGCGACGAAGGCCAGCGCGAACAGCGCGAACGACCACAGCGTGCCTTCCAGGCGATCCACGAAGGGGAAGAACACCGCGGGAAAGATCAGCGCAGAGGCGATGCCGAAGACGAAGAAGTCGAAGTATTCCGACGCACGCCCTATGACCACGCCCACCGCGATCTCGCCCGGGGCGACATCGGCATGGGCCTTGGTGCCGTGGTCGTGGGTGGATCGCGTGGGGTTCATGGAGGCCATGGGACGGGGCTGCCGGGTCGGACCAGGGGAAAGGTACGCCCATAGGGTCGCAAACCGTACCCCTCGCCGCGATAGGACAAAACGTCCAATACTCCATGCCGGGCCCGCGCACTACATTGATCACGATCAATCCGTAAGCCCCACGCCCATGTCCCTCATGCGCCGAGCCCTGCCGTCCGCCGTGGCGATTCCCGCCGCCGCCGTGCTGTCGGGCTGCAACCTGCAGGTCCTCAATCCCGCCGGCGACATCGCCATCCGCCAGGGCAACCTGATCCTGGTGGCGACGGCGCTGATGCTGCTGGTGATCATCCCGGTGATCGCGCTGACGTTCTGGTTCGCGTGGCGCTACCGCGCGTCGAACACGCAGGCCACCTACAAGCCCGACTGGGACCATTCGACGCAGCTGGAGCTGGTCATCTGGGGTGTGCCGCTSCTGATCATCATCGCGCTGGGTGCGGTGACGTGGATCGGCACGCACCTGCTGGACCCGTATCGCCCGCTGGGACGCATCGCCGAAGGGCGTCCGGTGCCGGAGGAGGTGAAACCGCTGGAAGTGCAGGTGGTAGCGCTGGACTGGAAATGGCTGTTCGTCTATCCCGAGTATGGCGTCGCCTCGGTCAACCAGATGGCCGCGCCGGTCGATCGCCCGATCACGTTCCGCCTGACCTCGTCGTCGACGATGAACGCGTTCTACGTGCCGGCGCTGGCCGGGATGATCTACACGATGCCGGCGATGGAGACCAAGCTGCATGCCGTCATCAACAAGGCGGGCGAGTACGAAGGCTTTTCCTCGCACTACAGCGGCGAGGGCTTTTCGCACATGCGCTTCCGTTTCCATGCGCTGTCCGACGAAGGTTTTGATCGCTGGATCGAAGGCGCCCGTGCCGGCGGCAAGGCGCTGACCCGCGCCGAGTATCTGCAGCTGGAAGTGCCGAGTTCGCGCGAGCCCTCCCGCCTCTATGCGTCCGTGGATGCGGGGCTGTTCGATGCGGTGGTCAATCGCTGCGTCGACACCGACCGCCTGTGCATGGACCAGATGATGGCCTACGACGCCATGGGCGGCCGCGGCCTGGACGGCATGCAGGCGTTGCAACGTCCGCGCCGGGGCAACCTGGCCGCAGGTCCGTTCGTCCGCGCCGAACTCTGCACGGTCGAAACGGCGCAGGCCGCGGAGCGCGGTTCCGCCGTGCCCACCGCTGGCGGTCTGAAGGCSCCCTGACGCGCCCCGCCGGCGCCCACCTGGAATCACCGGATCAGCACGATGGCTTTCGATACAAGCTCCGTCCCCCACTCACCAATCACCGGTCGCCTGGCCTGGGACGCCATTCCCATGCTGCACGACCCGATCATCGCCGCGACCTTCATCGGTACCTGCATCGCCGGTCTCGCGCTGCTCGCGGTGATCACGAAGTACAGGCTGTGGGGCTGGCTGTGGCGCGAGTGGTTCACCAGCATCGACCACAAGAAGATCGGCATCATGTACATGGTGCTGGGCCTGGTAATGCTGCTGCGCGGATTCGCCGATGCCATCATGATGCGCCTGCACCAGGCGATGGCCTTCGGCGACAACCTGGGCTACCTGCCGCCGCACCACTACGACCAGATCTTCACCGCCCATGGCGTGATCATGATCTTCTTCGTCGCCATGCCGCTGGTCACCGGCCTGATGAACTACCTGGTGCCGCTGCAGATCGGTGCGCGCGACGTGGCATTCCCGTTCCTCAACAATTTCAGCTTCTGGATGACCACCGCCGGCGCGGTACTGGTCATGCTGTCGTTGTTCCTGGGCGAGTTCTCCACCGCAGGATGGCTGGCGTTGTCCGGCCTGGGCAATCAGGACCCCGGGGTGGGGCTGGACTACTACATATGGGCACTGCAGATAGCGGGCGTCGGTACATTGCTGTCCGGCGTGAACCTGCTGGTGACCATCCTGAAGATGCGCGCGCCCGGCATGGGCCTGATGAAGATGCCGGTGTTCACCTGGACGGCGCTGTGCACCAACGTGCTGATCGTGGTGTCTTTCCCCGTGCTGACCGCGGTGCTGGCGCTGATGACGCTGGACCGCTACGTCGGGACCAACTTCTTCACCACGGACCTTGGCGGCAACGCCATGCTGTACGTCAACCTGATCTGGATCTGGGGTCACCCGGAGGTCTACATCCTGATCTTGCCGCTGTTCGGCGTGTTTTCCGAGATCGTGTCCACCTACTCGGGCAAGCGGCTGTTCGGCTACTCGTCGATGGTCTACGCCACGGTCTGCATCACGGTGCTGTCGTACCTGGTGTGGCTGCACCACTTCTTCACAATGGGCTCGGGCGCGAGCGTCAACTCGTTCTTCGGCATCACCACGATGATCATCTCGATCCCCACCGGGGCGAAGATCTTCAACTGGCTGTTCACGATGTACCGCGGCCGCATCCGCTTCGAAGTGCCGATGCTGTGGACGATGGGCTTCATGGTCACCTTCGTGATCGGCGGCATGACCGGCGTGCTGCTGGCGGTGCCGCCGGCGGACTTCGTGCTGCACAACTCGCTGTTCCTGGTCGCCCACTTCCACAACGTCATCATCGGCGGCGTGGTGTTCGGCCTGTTCGCGGCGATGACGCACTGGTTCCCGAAGGCGTTCGGCTTCCGGCTCGACGACTTCTGGGGCAAGGTCTCGTTCTGGTTCTGGCTGGCCGGCTACTGGTTCGCGTTCACGCCGCTGTACGTGCTGGGCCTGATGGGCGTGACCCGCCGCATGAGCCATTTCGAGGATCCTTCGCTGCAGATCTGGTTCCAGATCGCCGCCTTCGGCGCGGTCCTGGTGGCGATCGGCATCGCCGCGTTCCTGTTCTGCATCTACATCAGCTTCCGCCGACGCGAACAGCTGCGCGACCACACCGGCGATCCGTGGGGTGGCCGCACACTGGAGTGGTCCACGTCGTCGCCGCCGCCSGMYTACAACTTCGCGTTCACGCCGSKCRTSCACGACAMCGAYGCCTGGACSGACATGAAGCAGCGGGGGTTCCAGCGTCCGCGCGACGGATTCAAGGCGATCCACATGCCGCGCAACACCGGGGCCGGCGTCATCCTGTCGGCACTGAGCACGGTCTGCGGCTTCGCCCTGATCTGGCACGTCTGGTGGCTGGCGGGCGTGTCGCTGGTGGCGACGATCGTCTATGCCATCTGGCACAGCTTCGACCGCAACCGCGACTACTACATTCCGGCCGACGAGGTCGCCCGCACTGAGCAGGCGCGCACCGAACAGCTGGAGCGCGCACTCCTGAACCAAGGCCTTRCGAAGCACGCCCATGTCTGAGTCCATCGCCCTGAATCGACCCGACGGCTCGCCGGTGTTCCTGGACACCGAGGGCAGGCATCATCCCGAGAACGGCACGCTGCTGGGCTTCTGGATCTACCTGCTCAGCGACCTGATGATCTTCGGCAGCCTGTTCGCCACGTTCGGAGTGTTTTCCGGCAGCTATGCGGCCGGCCCGTCCGGCCGCGACCTGTTCCTGCCCAACCTGCACCTGGTCGCGATCAATACGGGCATCCTGCTGGTGTCGTCGATC
This sequence comes from Pseudoxanthomonas sp. LjRoot204_2, assembly GCF_056175765.1. Taxonomy (NCBI): domain Bacteria; kingdom Pseudomonadati; phylum Pseudomonadota; class Gammaproteobacteria; order Lysobacterales; family Lysobacteraceae; genus Pseudoxanthomonas; species Pseudoxanthomonas sp. LjRoot204_2. Next base: position 6,484 of record NZ_JBGFFG010000064.1, read on the forward strand.
ACCTACGGCTTCGCGATGCTGGCGATGATGAAGCGCAGCGCCCGCGGTACGGTCGGCTGGCTTCTGGTCACCGGCGTGCTGGGCCTGGCGTTCCTGTCGATCGAGGTCTACGAGTTCCACCACCTGATCCACATCGGTGCGGGCCCGCAGCGCAGCGCGTTCCTGTCGGCGTTCTTCACGCTGGTGGGCACGCACGGGCTGCATGTGCTGTTCGGGGTCATCTGGCTGATGGTCCTGTGCGTACAGGTCGGCAGGTGGGGGCTCAACCGCACCACCACGCGCCGCATCGCCTGCCTGTCGATGTTCTGGCATTTCCTGGACGTCGTCTGGATCGGCGTCTTCACCTTCGTCTACCTGATGGGCGTGCAGTGATGGCCAACCCTTCTTCTTCTTCTTACGAACACGACGACGTTTTCGAGGACGGCATTCCGCACGCCAGCCTGAAGGAGTACGCGACCGGCTTCGTGCTGTCGGTCGTGCTGACTGCCATCCCGTTCTGGCTGGTGATGGCCAAGGTGCTGCCCACGCCGGCCATCACCACGCTGGTGATCCTGGCCTTCGCCATGGTCCAGGTGGTCGTGCACATGGTGTATTTCCTGCACATGAATCCGAAGTCGGAAGGCGGCTGGAACCTGTTCGCGCTGATCTTCACCGCCGTCCTTCTGGTGATCGTGCTGGCCGGCACGTTGTGGGTCATGCACAACATGAACACCCACATGATGCCGGGCTCGCACGACATGCATCAGGTGCAGGACGCGGTCCAGAGCCTGCCGTGAACGATCCCGCCGCCGCGACGCGTCCTCCTGCGCCGTGCAGGCGGTGGCGGGTCGCGTTCGCCGGCCTGCTGGCGGTCGCCTTCTGCGGATTCATCGCACTGGGCGTGTGGCAGCTGCAGCGGATGGCGTGGAAGCACGATCTGATCGCGCGCGTCGATGCGCGCATCCACGCAGCGGCTGTGCCCGCGCCGTCGCGCGCTCAGTGGGCGTCCGTCAGCGACGCGAACGACAGTTACCGGCGCGTGTCGGTCAGTGGGCGTTTCGTGCCCGGCAGCGAAACGCGCACGCAGGCGGTCACCGAACTCGGTGGCGGCTTCTGGCTGCTCCAGCCGCTGCAGACCGACGATGGCGATCGCGTGCTGGTGAACCGCGGCTTCGTGCCGATCGGCGGGGCGGTGTTGCCTGCGCCGGAGGGGCGGGTGGTGGTGCAAGGGCTCCTGCGCATGAGCGAGCCGGAGGGCGGTTTCCTGCGCCGGAACGTGCCGGCAGAGGATCGATGGTACTCGCGCGACGTCGCCGCGATCGCCGGCGCGCGGGGCCTGCCGGTCCAGGACGTCGCGCCGTTCTTCATCGATGCCGACCGCGATCCGGCCGTGCGCGAGTGGCCGCGCGGCGGCATGACCGTGGTGACGTTCCGCGATCCGCACCTGTCCTATGCGCTGACCTGGTTCGGCATGGCGTTGCTGGCGCTGGTCGGCRGTGGCCTGCTGGTCGCGTCGGAGCGCCGGTTGCGCCATGATCGGCGCCTCCGTCGCCCCCCGGACCCGCATGTACTTCCGCCAGGCTGATTCCGTCGACGATCCCGGGCGCGCCGTGCCCCGCATGGACGGCTCGCACGACCGCGCCGGGCTGCGCAACCTGCAGCAGCTCATCCAGCTGCGCTGGATCGCGGTGGTCGGTCAGGTGGCGACGATCCTGGTGGTGCAGTACGGCCTGGACATCGCGTTGCCGCTCGCGCCGATGTTCGCGGTGCTGGCCGCGCTGGCGCTGTTCAATCTGGCCAGCCACGCGTGGTGGCGGCGTCATGCGCAGGTGTCCCACGGCGCGCTCCTGATCGGCCTGCTGGTGGATGTGGCCTCGCTGACCATCCAGCTGTACCTGTCGGGTGGCATCGCCAATCCGTTCGTGTTCCTGTTCCTGCTGCAGGTCGTGATCGGCACGGTACTGCTGCGCTCGCCGGGCAGCTGGGTGATCGCGGCTGCCGCTGCGCTGTGCGTGGTGGGGCTGGCGGCCGTGCCCGCGCCGCTGAAGCTGGCCGTGGAACCGGCGCGTGGGCTCGCCGACCACTACGTGCAGGGATTGCTGGTGTGCTTCCTCCTGATCGCCGGCCTGCTGGTCGTGTTCATCACCCGCATCGGCGGCATCCTGCGCGAGCGCGACGCGCGGCTGGCCGAGCTACGCCAGCGGGCGGTGGAGGAGGAGCACATCGTGCGCATCGGGCTGCTGGCCTCGGGTGCCGCGCACGAACTGGGTACGCCTCTGTCCACGCTGTCGGTGATCCTCGGTGACTGGCAGCACCTGCCCACCATGGCGTCCGATGGCGAGCTGCACAACGATGTGCTGGAAATGCAGGCCCAGGTCGCGCGCTGCAAGTCCATCGTCACCAATATCCTGATGGCCGCCGGCGAGGCGCGTGCCGAGGCGCCGACGGAGACGACGCTGCATGCGCTGTTCGACGATCTGGCGCATGAATGGGAACAGGCGCGCGGTCCGTCCCGCTTCGAATACCGCAACCAGACGCCCTTCGATCGCCGTATCGTCACCGATGCCGGACTTCGACAGATGGTGTTCAACGTGCTCGACAACGCGCTGGAAGCGTCGCCGGACTGGGTTGGGATGGACGTCCGCATCCACGATGACGCCGTGAGGGTCGAGGTCTCCGATGCCGGCCCCGGCTTCGAGCCCGGCATCCTGCGGCGCCTGGGCACGCCCTACAACAGCAGCAAGGGCAGGCCGGGCGGAGGCCTGGGGCTGTTCCTGTCGGTCAACGTGGCGCGCACGCTCGGTGGCAGGCTGGACGCCGCGAACCGGCCGCAGGGCGGCGCGACGGTCACGCTGACGTTGCCGCTGGCGGCGATCGCGATCGAGGAGACGGATGATGACGACCAGGATTGAGCGCCGGTTGCTGATCGTCGAGGACGATGCGGCGTTCGCGCGGACGCTGGTGCGTTCCTTCGAACGGCGCGGCTACCAGGTGCGTCATCTCGCGGGCGAGGACGGCATGGCGGCGCTGCTGGCGGAGTTCGCGCCCACGCATGCGGTGGTGGATCTCAAGCTGGCCGGCGGCGCGTCCGGCCTGTCCAGCGTCAAGCGGCTGCACGACGCCGACCCGTCGATGGTGATCGTGGTGCTGACCGGCTWTGCCAGCATYGCCACSGCGGTGGAGGCSATCAAGCTSGGCGCMYGCCACTACCTSGCCAARCCGTCGAACACCGACGAYATCGARGCCGCCTTCCAGCGCGCCGCGGGCGATGCCGACGTGGAACTGACCGCGCGCACGACCTCCATCAAGACGCTGGAGTGGGAACACATCCACGAAGCGCTCGCGGCCAGCGACTTCAATATCTCCGAAGCCGCACGCCGGCTGGGACTTCACCGGCGCACGCTGGCACGCAAGCTGGAGAAGCGGCGGGTCAAGTAGGGCGTGCGTCCCGGTGCCGGCAATCCTGCAGGGCCGCCACGCTACCCATGTCGACCGCCCGGGCCACGCAGGCCTGCCACCAGCGCGCGCGTGTTCCCGCGCCTCCCTGAGTGCCTGGACGTCATGACGCAGGACGGGGTGACTACTGGCACATTCGCTATATCAAACTTCGCAATAGCATCCTCTCCAACCTAGCGGGGGTCCCGCGGAGGGGGAGCGATGAACGAGCCCGACATCCACCTGAAGAAGTTCCAGAAAGAGCTCAGCGCCGGCACCGTGTCGCTGGCATTGCTGGCGGTCCTGGCCCGCGCCGGCGAGCCGCTGTATGGCTACCTGATCGCAAAGCAGCTCGAACGCGTGGGCGAGGGCGTGCTCAGCGGCAAGCAGAGCGCGCTGTATCCCGTGCTGCGCAATCTCGAGGGAGGCGGCCTGCTTGACAGTTTCGTCGAGCCGTCGGTCGCGGGACCTCCGCGCCGCTACTACCGCATCACCGAGGCAGGGCGGCAGACCCTGCAGTCCTGGGCCGCCGCCTGGCGCGCCACCCGCGATTCCGTCGATTCCGTGCTTGAGGGGATTCCTGCATGAACACCACCACCGTTTCGGGCAGCCTGCCCACCACCATCCCCGAGTATCTCGACCAGCTGCGTGCGGCCCTGGCCGGCGCCGACAAGGCGATGATCCAGGATGCCGTGTACGACGCAGAGGAGTACCTGCGTTCGGAACTGGCGGAGAACCCGGGCAAGTCGGAAGCCGAGGTGATCGCTTCGGTCGCCGGCAGCTACGGTGCGCCGGAGGAGGTCGCCGAGATCTACCGGGAAACCGAGGTCACGGTCGCCAGGGCATTGCGCCCGCCGGTGCCGCCGAAGCGCAAGTCGCTGCTGGGACGCTTCTTCGGCGTGGCAGCCGATCCCCGCACCTACGGCGCCCTGTTCTACATGCTGCTGTCGCTGGCGACGGGCACGTTCTATTTCACCTGGGTGGTGACCGGGACCAGCCTGTCGGCCGGCCTGCTGATCCTGATCGTCGGCATCCCGTTGTTGCTGCTGTTCCTGATGTCGGTCCGGCTGCTGTCGCTGGTGGAAGGGCGGGTGGTCGAGGTGTTGCTCGGCGAGCGCATGCCGCGCCGCCCGCTCTACACGCAACGCGACAAGCCGTGGATGACGCGGCTGAAGGAACTCTTCACCGATGGCCGCACGTGGACCGCGATGCTGTACCTGCTTCTGATGCATCCGCTCGGCGTCCTGTACTTCTCGGTGGCCATCACCCTGCTTGCGCTGTCGCTGGGTTTCATCGCGGCGCCGGTGGCCTACTTCCTTCCCTTCGACTATGTGCTGAACTTCGGCCACTGGAACATGGTCACCGACGCGCCCTGGATGCTGCCGCTACTGTCCGTCATCGGATTCGTCCTGCTGTTCGCCACGC